>NZ_JAFCTQ010000006.1:0-227292 GCF_049896105.1 Janthinobacterium sp. PSPC3-1
TTCGGTGTGCTCAGGTCTGGAAAAATATTTGATCCGACCTTGCACAACGCTTGACGGGGATAACAGTATCTACGTCCACCCGGCCGGCGTTACTTTATCGGCGGCACCGCCAACGGATGCGCCTTGCTCTCCTGCCCCCGCTGCCACTCCAGCCCCGGCCGGTCGACGCGGAACTGCAGCAGCCGCCCTTGCACCACTTCCGTCACATACGCGGTGCGGCCGTCCGGGCCGCCGAAGCTGATATTGCTGGGTTTCGCACCCGGCACGCTGATCTCGCGCAGCAACTTGCCCTGCGGTGACAGCTTGACTACCGTGCCCTTGCTGTAGCGCGTGACATACAGGTTGCCGTCGACGTCGACGCGCATGCCGTCCATGCCGAAATCGTCGAAGCGCTGGAACAGGCGCTTGCCGCTCAAGCTGCCATCGGCGCCGATATCGTAGGCCCAGATATTGCGCTGCACGCTTTCATTCACGTACAGAATCTTGCCGTCGGGGCTGACCTCGATGCCATTGGCCGTGCCCATGGTGTCGAGCGCCAGGGTGATCGTGCCGTCGCGCGCGATGCGCCACACGCGGCCCGTGTTTTCCTTCCAGTTCGGATCGCTCGCATACAGCACGTCGTCCTGCGTGATGGCGATATCGTTGGGCTGCGTCATGCGGGCGTCGCGCGCGTGGATGGCGACGGCGCGCGTGCCTGGCTCCACCACGTAGATCGTATGCTCGATATAGTCGGCCAAATACATCTGACCACGGCTGCCGAAGCGGATGCCGTTGGCGATGCTGGCGCCGGGCAGGGTCAGGAAGACCTCGCCCTGGCCACCTGGGGTGACCTTGCCGATGGTTTGCTGGCGTGCGTAGTTGACGGCATAGATATTGCCGTCCGCATCGACGGCCGGGCCTTCGATGCCCTTGGTGAACGAGTGCGGCGCCGTCAGCGCGCTGGCGACGAACAGGGTTTCGGGCGCCGGCGGGCTGGCGCAGGCGCTGAGGGAGGCAAGCGGCAGGGCCAGCGCAAGCACGCGCAGCCAGGGCAGGGCGGTAAATAAATGGGGCATGAGCAGTCCTGTGGGGCGAAGCTGGCATGTTACCTGAGCGTGCACCGCAAGCGCCGCATTCAAGCGTATGATGACATCGGCAGTGACAGCTTTTTTGCGGTTTTTTTCCACTCACCACGAGGAGACATCATGGACAAACCCGAATTCATCCTGGCCGCCAAGGCCATGGAAACGCTGGAAATGTACCAGACCTTTTACGGCCATTCGCAGGAGTACCAAGCGCACCAGCAGGAGGTATTGAAACTGCTGCGCCACAAGGGAGCCTCGCTGCTGGTATCGGAACACGGCCCGGCCAAGTTCCTGCTGGCGTTTGCCGATGCGCTGGAGACGGCCGGCCTGCCCGGCGAATATGTGCCGCTGGCGCGGCGGCAGAATATCTCCTGACCCCTCAGGCTGGCGGAAATGACACCGTCACCGCCAGCCCCTTTTCGTCCAGCCCCGCATCGAGCGTGATCTGCGCCTGGTGGCTGTCGGCGATGCGCCGCACGATTGACAGTCCCAGCCCGCTGCCGGGCAGGTGCGCGCCGGCCAGGCGAAAGAAACGCTCGAACACGCGCTCGCGCATGGCTTCGGGGATGCCGGGGCCGGTGTCGATCACGCGCAGGAACGTCAAGCCATCCTGCTGGCCGCAACTGATGTCGATCCGTCCCGGCGCCGGCGTATAGCGCATGGCGTTGTCGAGCAGGTTGCGCACCAGCATGCGCATGCTGTCCGGCTCCAGCAAACACGGCGCCGCTCGCAGGTCCACGGTCAAGGCCAGTCCCCGCTGCGCACATTGCTCCCGCCATGGTGCGACCTGTTCCGCCAGCAGGCCGGCCAGGTCCACTTTTTGCGGCGCGGCGCTGGCTCCCGCTTGCGGATCGAGCCGCGCCAGGGTCAATAACTGATCGACCAGCCGGCTGGCGCGCTCGACGCTGAGCCCCAGGCCTGCGATAAATTCATCACGTTCAGCCGGGTTGCGGGCGCGCTGCAGCACTTGCAGATTGGTCTTGATGGCGGCCAGCGGCGTGCGCAACTCGTGCGCCGCATCGGCAGTAAAACGCTGCTCGTATTCCATGGTGTGGCGCACCCGGCCGAACAGGCGGTTGATCGCCAGCAGCAGCGGGTGCACTTCGCTGGGTACGCCGTGCAGGCTGACGTCGCCCAGGTCGTTCGGCGTGCGCGCCGCCACTTCACTGGCCGAATGGCGCAGCACGCGAAACACGCGGTTGATGCTCCACCAGATAACGATAGTCGCCAGCGCCACCAGCAGCGCGCCGAGCACGGCGATCTTGTAGAAAAAGCGGCTGCTGATATCGTCGCGGTGGCTGGTCGGTTCGGCCACCAGCAGTTGCAGCTGGCGCGGGGCATCCCACAGCACGAACAGCCGCCATTGCTGGCCGTCAATGGTGGTCCACGACAGGCCATCGGGCGCGCTGTGGGAGATCGAGGTGGTCAGGGCGCCGTCATTGCGATACAGCACGTTCTGCTGCGCGTCGCGCACCTTGAAGCGCAGGTAGTGATGCGGGTTCGGATAGCCGCGCAGCGGCAGGTCGATCGTGGCCTGCCTGCTCCGGCTGCGCAAATCATTCTCCACCAGGGAGAGCAGCAGATGGCCGGTTTCCACCAGCGACTGGTCGAACAGTTCGGCGCTTTCCTGCTGCGCCTCCACATACACGATGGCCGCGCTGCTGCCCCACAGCAGCACCGTCAGCCCCAGCAGCACCGCCAGCAGGGTACGCCGCAGCGACCAGCTGTTGACGTGGTTCACGCGGCGGCGGCCGACAACGGTTTGTCGCAGCAATAGCCTATCGCATGCACGGTGCGGATCAGGCCGCGCCCCAGCTTCTTGCGCAGGTGGTGGATATGCACCTGGATGGCATTGCTTTCCACTTCTTCGCCCCAGCTATATAAATTCTTTTCCAGCTGTTCGCGGCTCAGGATGCGCCCGCTCTGCTCGACCAGCATCTGCAGAATACGGAATTCCTTGACCGTCAGCGCCACGGCGCGCCCGGCCTGCGTCACTTGCCGCTCGGCGATATCGAGCAGCAGCTCGCCATGCACGAGCTGTTCGCGCACCCTGCCGGCCGCGCGCCGGCTGCTGCTGCGGATGCGTGCCGCCAGCTCGTCGAGGTCGAAGGGCTTGGCGATAAAGTCGTCGGCGCCGCCATCGAGCCCGGCGATGCGCCCGGCCACATGGTCGCGCGCCGTGACGATCAGGATGGCGCCCTGGTAGCCGCGCGTGCGCAACATGTCGAGCGCGGCCATGCCGTCCTGTCCCGGCAAGCCCAGGTCGAGCAGGATGCAGCCGTAGTCGTGCAGGCGCACCGCCGTGTGGGCCTGCTCGGCCGAGGTCACCCAGTCGACCGCATAGCCGTTCTGTTCCAGGCCGATCTGGGTGGCGCGGCCCAGTTGCGGGTCGTCTTCTGTCAGCAATATGCGCATGTGTCTTCAATACAACTTGTTAAGAACCTCTTAAGAACTTCTTTGCACCATCAATTGTAAATGATTCCTATTCTTAAACTGTATAAACATCACCCCCGGAGATTGAATGTTTCATCGCACCCGCACCATGCCGCGTCTGACCACGCTCGCCCTGAGCCTGGCAGCCCTGTCCAGCACCCCCGCCTTTGCCCAAGAGACGTCCGCCGACACCATGCCCGAAGTGGTGGTCTCGGCCGCCGGTTTCGAGCAGGACATCAAGCAGGCGCCCGCCTCGATCACCGTGCTGACGCGCGATGAACTGTCGCGCGAGCGCTTCGGCAACCTGACGCAGGCGCTGGAGAGCGTGGAAGGCATCGATGTCGGCGCGGCCGGCGACAAGACGGGTGGCATGAACATCAGCATCCGCGGCATGCCCAGCGACTACACGCTGGTGCTGATCGACGGCCGCCGCCAGAATGCGGCCGGCAATGTCACGCCGAACGGCTTCGGCGGCACGCAGACCAGCTTTATGCCGCCCCTTGCCGCCATCGAGCGCATCGAGATCATCCGCGGTCCCATGTCGACTCTGTACGGTTCGGACGCGATGGGCGGCGTGATCAATATCATCACGCGCAAGGTGGGCAAGAAGTGGATAGGCTCGGTCGGCGCCGACTACACCTTGCAGGAAGAATCGTCGTTCGGCGACGTCAAGGCCGGCAAGTTTTACCTGAGCGGCCCGATCGTCGCCGATACGCTGGGCCTGTCGCTGCGCGGCAGCAAGCAGCGCCGCGATGCGGCCGACATCAGCTATGAAACGCTGCCCGGCGTGGACGAGCCCGCAAGAATGGGCGCCAACCCCGTGCGCTCGGACGTGGAAAACTTCGGCGGCCGCCTGGCATTCACGCCGAACCGTTTCCATACCATCACCCTGGACGCCGAAGCGGGCCGCCAGACCTATGACAACTCGCGCGGCCAGCTCGGCACCCTGGGCACGGGTGGCTATGCCACCAAGCAGAAATACAACCGCGACCAGTGGACCCTGTCGCACACGGGCCGCCTGGGCTTCGGCACGCTCGACAGCAGCTATATGGTGAACAAGACGGAAACCCTGGGCCGCACCATACCGCCGGGTACGCCAGGCGCCGTGGCCGGCAGCGCGCGCACGCTGGAAGTGGAAAGCAAGGTCTTCGACACCAAATTGGTGCTGCCTTGGGGCAATCACATGTCGACCATCGGCGCGCAGTGGTGGAAGGCCGAGATGACCGACGGCGTGGCGCCGACAGTATTCGAGTTCACGCAAAAAGCCCTGTTCGCGGAAGACGAATGGCGCTTGCTGGAAAGTTTCGCGCTGACCCTGGGCGCCCGCTATGACGATCACAGCATCTTCGGCGGCCAGACCAGCCCGCGCGGCTACGCCGTCTGGAATGCGACGCCGAACTGGACCGTCAAAGGCGGCCTCAGCAAGGGTTACAAGACGCCGCGCGTGGAGCAACTGTCGCCCGGCATCAACGGCTTCGGCGGCCAGGGCACGATCCCGCTGGTCGGCAGCCCCGGCCTGAAACCGGAAACCAGCACCACCACCGAGCTGGGCGCCTACTTCGACAACCTGGCCGGCTGGACCGCCAGCTTCGCCGTGTTCAACAATGAATTCAAGGACAAGATCACCACCGGCACCGGCCTGATCAATTGCATCTACAGCCTGTCGCCGAATCGCCCGGGATGCGTGAGCTTCGGCAACTGGCCCAGGGTCGATGCGTTTGGCCAGTCGATCAATGTCGACGAAGCCGTCACGCGCGGGGTGGAAATGAACACCCGCTTCCCGCTGAGCAAGACGATTGCCGCCAGCGCCAACTACACCTACACGGAAAGCGAACAGAAGAGCGGCAGCAACGCCGGCCAGCCGCTGGGCGACACGCCGAAACACGCCGTCAACGCGCGCCTGACGTGGGATATCACGCGTGAATGGAAGAGCTGGCTGCGCGCCGAATACCGCAGCGACCGCTTCCGCGACCCCGGCACCTCGGCCTCCACCCGCGCCGCCAAGGCCGCACTGGGCGACTACAAGGGTTACACCATGCTGCACCTGGGCGCCAGCTACCAGGTCACGCCAAAAATCACCCTGAACGCGGCCGTGTACAACCTGCTCAACAAGGACTTTATCGACTACCAGCCCTACCGCGCCACGTCCGGCCCGGCGCTCACCTATAGCAGCCGCTATGTGAACAATATGGATGGACGCAGGTTGTGGCTGTCGGCGAACGTGGATTTCTGACGTTCGATGGACCCTCTCCCTGGGCATGGGGGAGGGTAGCAGATCAGGCCGTGGCCGTCTCCGACTTCAGCATGGCGCGGATGCGGTCGATATGCACCTGGGCTTGTCCGATGCGCTCGGCGTGGGAGGGGCCGGCCTCGCCCTGCGCCCCCATGCGTATCAGCAGGTTGCGGTTCTCCTCGAACATGCGCAGCGCGATCCACAGGGTTTCTTCCATCTTCGCCTTCTGTTCCGCCATCAGCGTCGCGGCCGTATAGGAGTGCCCCGTATGGCAGCGGTAGCGCAACAGTTTTCCCTTCTTCATCTGCCACAGCACGCCGCCGCAGCCCGGGCAATTGAACGGCACCTGCTCGCCCAGTTCCTCCACCGATTCCAGGTCACTCAGCACGCGGTGTGCGATGGTGGCCTCGACCGCGATATCGTCGGGAATCGCGGCCTGCTTGCGTTTGCGCCGCTTGACCAGGCTCGCCAGTAGCACGCCCATCTGCGCAATCGGCAGGCAATGGTCGACCTTGGCCAGCCGCAGCGCATTTTGCGGCATGTCCGGATAGGCGCAATCGTCGGGATCCTGCACCACGCAGGTGCCGCCGCAGCGCTTGACGGCCACCAGTCCTTCGCTGCCGTCGTCCAGGTAGCCGGTCAGCACCACGGCCACCACGCGGTTGCCGAACGCCACGGCGGCCGAACGGAACAGCGAATCGATGGCTGGCCGCGCCCGGTTCTCGCGTGCGCCCTTGGTGATGGCGATGCGCTCGCCCGAGATCATCAGATGGTGATCGGGCTGGGCCAGGTAGACATGGCCGGCCAGGATTTTTTCGCCATCGGTGGCGATCTTGCAGGGCAGTGTCCCCGTTCTTTGCAACAGATGCAGCAGCGGCTCGGACGAGGCCGTGGCCGCCATATGCTGGACGATCAGCATGGCGGCGGGAAAGTCCGTGTCGAACTGCCCGACTAGCCGGGCCAGCGCCTGCAAGCCGCCGGCCGATGCACCGACCACCACCACGTCCTTGGTCAGCGGCTTGCGCGGCGGGGCTTGCCGGATCTGCTTTACTGCACTGTCATTTTTCATCGTATCCTCCACCAGGGGGGCGTGATCAGAGGAAGGCTTGCCGGCCGTTTCTGCTGCCAGGCAATGAAATCATAGCGCTTTTTTCAACTTGTACGGCACACGCCACCAGCCGTGCGCGGCTGCCTCGCCTGTACAATCGGCAACATACGGATCGCCGCATCCGCCCTTGATACCGGATGCCCCATCGTGAAACAGACATTGCAAACCTGGTCGCAGTCCCTGCGCGAAGCATCGACCTGCATGGGCCTGGGCCTGCGCGACACGCGCCATGCCGGACTGTGGTGGCGTTCCGCACTGTGGTGCATGATCGTGGTGAGCCTGTGGCTGGCCTTGTACCTGCATTTCGGGCGCTTTTTCCTGGAGCTGAGCGCGATGTTGGCGATGCTGTCCGTTAGCGGCCTGATGGGCCTGGGCGTGATGCAAGGCGTGGCGCCGATTGCCACCGGCCCGGCCACGGTCTCGCAAATGAGCAATGTCGTCGGCAGCCTCGGCAGTGTCGGCCAGGCCCTGCTGTCGATCGCCCAGATCGCGCTGGTGCTGCTGGCGCTGGCCACTTTTTTCTATGTGCTGGTGTTTGTCGTCGCCTCCATCGGCACGGCCCGCTTGCCGCTGCGCTGGCTGTTTCTTGCCCGCGCCAAAGAGGTGGTGGCGCGCCGCTACGCCTTGTGGCAGGCGCCCGCTGACCTGGCGTCGTCGGCTACCCGTCCGCGCTGGCTGTGGCGCATCTTGCTGGTCTTGTCGCTGCTGATCCCCATCTGGGCCATGTGCGTGCTGATTATCTGGCTGCTGGCCTGCAATGTGTGGTTCATCTACGGTGCGGCGGCCGAAGGCGTGCTGGACAAGGAGCAGCAGCGGGCCTTGCGCCGTCAGCAGCGTCCGGCGATTGTTTTCCTGGGATTGTTGTTGTGCCTGCTGATGCTGATTCCGGTACTGAATTTATTGTTGCCAGCCGTGCTGTGCACGAGCGTCTGCCATCTGCAGCGCCGTGGCTGGCGTGCGGCTGTGCTAGTCAAGGAGTGAAGATGAAGGATATTTCGGGACAGGGAACGCTGGAGCACGCGATCGAGATTGCCGCGCGCACGCATGCGGGCCAGGTCGACAAGGGCGGCGCGCCCTACATCCTGCACCCCTTGCGCGTGATGCTGCGCGTGGCGCCGGGAGCGCAGCAGATCGTGGCCGTGCTGCATGACGTGGTGGAGGATAGCGACGTCACGTTCGAGGACCTGGAGCGGGAAGGGTTTTCCGCCGAGGTGATCAACGGCTTGCGCGCGGTGACCAAGGTGGAAGGGGAGTCGTACGAGGACTTCGTGGCGCGCGCGGCGCTCGATCCGGTGGGCAAGGCCGTCAAGCTGGCGGACCTGATGGAGAATAGCGATTTGTCGAGGATTGCGCAGCCGTCGCAGAAGGATCTGGAGCGGGTAGAGAAGTATGGAAGGGCGATTGCTTATCTGATGGCAGGATCGTAGCGAGAGATCCAGCATGCCGGGATCGTGTCCTGATCCCGGCACATGGTCCTACGGCGCCAGCGTGCCTATCCGCGCATGCACCACCAGCTCTCCAGGGCCATGGAATGTGACCTTCGTTACCGCGCCTTCGGCATCGCGCCCGAACTCCACGTATGCCACCGAATTGGGAATCAAGAAACCCGTGTCGGAAAACGCCGTCAGCACCACCTTGTTGCGGCCATTGCGATCCATCACCAGTTGCCCGCCTTCACTGCGGAAATTGCGTGTATTGCTGTCATCGATTCTGTAGCTGCCCTGACAGGCCTCCAGCACCTTGGCGTCCAGCGTGATCGCCGTGTGCTCCGGGAAGGGGGTGCCGGCCGCGATCGCTGCCGCCTTCATCGCGATCATTTCGGCGGCCGGGATGCCGCTGTCGGCATTGGTCAGCACGGCAACATATAGCTGTTGCGCGGGCAGCCGCAAGGCGTAGGAAGAGTAGCCGTAGATGCCGCCCCCATGCGACTGCATCGTCATGCCGCGCAGTTTGCCGATGCTCCAGCCGTAGCCATACGGCACGCTTTTCCCATCGGGCAAGATATGGGCGGTCAGTGCTTTTTGCAGGCTGGCCGGCTTGAGCAGCGTACCGGCACTGACAGCGGCATCCCAGCGTGCCAGGTCGTCCACCGTCGACACCAAACCGCCGGCCGCATACGGCTGCGTCATGCTGGCGACCTTGCCGTACTCGAAGCTGGCTCCGGCGTTGCCGCGGGTATAACCCTGCGCGCGCACTGCACTGCCGCGTTCGTGGCCATCGTAGGCGCTGTTGCTCATCCCTAGCGGCACGAAGATGCGCTGCTCGACAAATTGGGCATACGACAGGCCCGAGACTTTTTCAATGATCGCCCCCAGCAGGAAATAACCCGAGTTGCTGTATGCGTAGCGGGTGCCCGGCTCGAATTGCAGCGGGTCATCCTTGAAGGTGTCGATCATCTGGCCCGGCGTCATGTCTTTCGCCACGCCGGCTTCAAAGCCGGGCTTGCTGGTAAAGTTGGCGATGCCCGAGGTATGCGTCAGCAACTGCTCGATGGTGATGCGCTTGCCACCGGTCGGGTAGTCGGGCAGGAATCGGGTGATATCGTCGTCCAGGGCCAGCTTGCCTTCGTCGGCCAGTATCAGGACGGCGGTGGCGGTGAACTGCTTGGTGACCGAGGCGATGCGCATGACCGCCTCCGGTGTCATCGGCCTGCCCCTGGCGATATCGGCCATGCCGTAGGCTTTGCGAAACACAGGCTGGCCGGCCTTGGTGACGATGATGGTGGCGCCGGGCTCACCAGCTTTGAACAGGGGAGCGATGGCGTTGTCGATGCGGGTGGCCAGAGCTTGGTCGTGAGTGGCAGTTTGGGCATGAATTGTGGGGGTGTGCACGATTAACAGCAGGGCCAGCAGCGGGTACGAGGCGAGACGGAGCATGGAAAGGTTCTCCCTGTTTCAGGTGGATAGGCGGCGTAAATGGTTGGGCCGGTATGGCAGGGAAGATAGGTGAGATGGGGCCGAGGCGCCAGCGCGGAGCGATGGGATGCCGTTTTGGCGGGGTGGCTGGGGAATAGCCTGGCTCGGCGGTTGGCGAAGTCAGTCAGCAGCTGGCGCCGGCGATGCTGGCGCCGGTGCGCAGGTTGAAGCCCAGGAAGCAGCGGTAAAGATAGGATGGGCGCCGCTTGCGTTTGTCTGCGAATGTGAATTTATGATGACAGGTTTTTGGCGCCTTTTTCCGGAATGCGGGTGAGGGCGTTGTTTGAAAAGGCAGAGCTGCTTGTTGCTAGCAGATGGCGCCATGCATGCCTTTTCCGGTCTTGAGGTCGAGTCCGAAATAGCAGCTGTATCCTGCGCCTTTCATGTGCACGCACGATAAATCCCTGCGGCGGCGCTCCCGGTAGTCCTTTGCCTCACTGCACTCATTTTCCTTGGCGACATCCGGCCCGATCTGCAGGAACAGGTCTTTCGCCGCTGGCCCCGTCACCATGAACGCCACTTTCTTGTCGCTGGGCGTGGGCGGCAGCATTTCCGACAAGGTACCGCCGTAGATTTGATAGTCGCCGCGCAAAGGCTTGGGTGTGGCTGATGGAGACGTATCGGCTGCCATGACGGAGGCGACGTGGAGCAAGAACGGTGCGAGGATAAGTAAACGGACGTTCATTAGTGCTCCCGGATTTCAATATGGAGGTGGTCGTCGTGGCCCATTAAAAACCGCACCCGCCCACCGCCAAAAGCCTTGCTACTTGTTCTTTGTAGCAGGCGTTTTTACCTCCGATAGCGTACAAGTCGCATGCACGGCAGTCACATTCCGATGGCTGTCTTTGTTCGTGGTAATCGTACACTCGGATAAATTTCTCGGCAATTGCTGCGACAGTGTCAATTCGGCCGCCATGCCATAACCGCAGCTGAGCCATTTCTCTTCCTTTGTCAATTCGCTCAGCTTCCAGATTGCGATATTACGGCTGCGTTCTTCTCGGTAGCTTGAGGGCTTTGCTGACTGGTAGCTCGAAGGTGGCCCGTACATCAGTTCACCACTGCCGACACGCAGCGAGAAGGGCGCGAAAGGCGTCCAGCCGTGAGGTGGTGTGCCGAAGTTGATTGTTTGCACAGGAAATTCAGCAGGACACAGGATGGTGATGCTGGAGGCATGTACAACGGTATTGCACGATAGCACGCAGGCCGCAGTGCAAATTGCAACGCAACTTGATGTCGAGCGGTAAGGGGATGGTGACGTCATGGGGCCTCGATTACCGAAAATGCTCTGGCGTTATTGCTGGGATCGATGAAAGTACCATTTGTTGTCAGGTTCTTGGTACTGATGAAACGCGACTGTATCAATGGTCGCCCCTTGTATTGATCGATGACCCAGAATCCGTCAACGCCATGCCGCAGAAAAAATGCTGCATGATTGCCGGTTGGGTGATTGGGATAACGTCCTTTGACGAAGGTGGCGATCGCCGTTCCTGGCCTGATCGCCGGATTGTTCAGAACCTCCGCACCAGCGGGCCAGCGCATGGTTGGGCCAGCTGACGTGAATTCCTTGATCAGGGTGACACAGTCTCCATCGCCTATTTTTTGCTTGCGCTGCAAGGCTGCGGCGTGAAAGTAGATGTGGTCCATTTTGCTCCCCCAGAACGTGAGTGGTGTGTGCTGGGTGATGGTGAGGCAGGAGCGTATTGGGGGTGTTGTGGGTGGACAAGGATGGTGGTTTTGTGAGAGACCTTCTAATGTAACGTCTGCTCACCAGAATTCAGCAATGGCTGAATTACTCGACAAGCAACTGTAGGTCCAGACATTGGTATTGCTGAGACGGTGTCGTTATGGTGCACCTGATCCGGTGCCTGTACGCCTTGACCTGCATGCCGATACCCGTACCCGGGGTCAGGTCCGCCATTTGTACACGATCTCTGAGTACGCAGGGTCAGGTCCGCCATTTGTACACGATCTCAGCCATTATCTGCTCTGTGTGTGGCAAGTTGCGCGTTTTCAAATGTGGATATGGCTCGACTGACTGTCCTGCTCGATACATGGAAAGCGGCTGCAATATCTGACATGGTATAGGCCGTTGACAGATAGGCTCTTGCCATTGCTTCGTCCCTGTCGCAGTAGCGGGCCTGATACTGTGCCAATGACAGCGTTAGGGCTCTGCGAGACCCGGGGTCAGCTCCGCCATTTGTACACGATCTCAGCCATTATCTGCTCTGTGTGTGGCAAGTTTCGCGTTTTCAAATGTGGATATGGCTCGACTGACTGTCCTGCTCGATACATGGAAAGCGGCTGCAATGTCTGACATGGTATAGGCCGTTGACAGATAGGCTCTTGCCATTGCTTCGTCCCTGTCGCAGTAGCGGGCCTGATACTGTGCCAATGACAGCGTTAGGGCTCTGCGTTGTGACCTGGACGTATCTTTGAATGTCTCTGCACGCTGCGATTGTTGATTGGCTGAAACGAAGGTGTCAACGCCAAGAAGTATTTGATGACAGGTTTGATCTAGCGGACTTGCTTTTCCCACTCCAGCCGCGACAAACCGGCAATAGGCGGCGACTGCTTTATCGTGCGTGTCGCCAAACTGGCTCAACAACCAATCACGTGCTAACCAGCACGGAGCCGCTGCTTCGTCCAGAAAATAGTGATGACTACTCCAGTACCAGTTGTCGGGTGATATCACTATATGCGCCCTCACTGGATTCAAGACGATATAGCGAGAAAGCTCCAGAAGGTAGCTTTCTTTCTGTACCAGGATCGCTTGGTAGCGGCCTTGAAACACGTGCCCAACAAGCTTGTGGTGGCGGTTGAAGTGCTGGGAATATAAGCCATTCAGTTGACGCATGCCCTGCGACAGATTCGCCTCGACCGTTTCAACGAGCAGGTGATAGTGATTGTCCATCTGGCAAAAGCTGTGTACGACAAAATGGTGACGTTCGCACACCATGCCTAGCACTTCCTGCCATACCAGGCGATCAGTATCATCGCGATAAATTGCGCTGCGCCGATCACCACGCGAAGTAACGTGATAGAGAGCACCGGCAAATTCAAGTCGTAGTGGTCGCGTCATGCTGAGGACCATACCTGAGCTATTTACATTGACACTGAGATTGCGCAGTGGTTTTGGCCCGGATACGTGTCCCCGTGAATAGGTGCCATGACCTGCATGCCGGAAACGTCCCCAAGCTGAGATCGTGTACGAATGGCGGACCTGACCCCGGTCCTCCTGCGGTCCTCCAGATAGTCCGTGCTAGGTGATATCCCCATGGCTAAATTTTCAGTCGTAGTTTTGCTGCGATTGCCTCGGTCTCGTCTAAAGAAATCTCATCTACGGCACCGAAATTAGTTCCGCCGCCGTCAAGCGTGCCGGCAACATGAAAATGTACATGGTCAATGGCCTGTCCAGCTGGCACTCCATTGTTTTGCCAAACGGCAATTCCTGCCTTAGCATAAGCACAGTCGATTAATTTTGCTGCATTCCTTACTTCAATGCCCAAAGCGGAAATTTCTGAGTCAGATAATTCGAGAATATTAGAAACATGTCGCAGAGGCAAAACCAGTAGATGCGGGTTGCCCCTCTGCTCCCGCGTTACAAATATAGCAATTGTTGCAGTTCGATATAAAATTGTGTATGGCCGTTTTCCTGTTAAATAGGCGCAGAAAGCGCAATCCGTATGTTTAGGTAGTTCTAGGCTGGACTCTACTTTCATGATGATCTCAGTGAGGATAAGAATGCTTGTAACTCTAGTCTGTCGAGCTTTTTATAGTCCTCTGGTCTGACAATAATACGAAGTTCTTCACATACTCTAGACTGGCGTGATGCAAGAATGAATGAAAGAATTGTGAAGCGAATTGCATCTTGAGCAGGTAGGATATTCGATAACCTAGCTTGCCCACCACCAATGACAGGAACTGAGATAGTGCCGCCGTTACTTGTCCGCGATACTTCGCTCCAAAGACATCCTAAACTTTTCCAGATTTTATCAGGAGAGGAACTAGCTTCGTTATTGCTGTTCATTTCGCAATAGGCTAGAAAAAACAATAATCTCGCGGCGTGGTTCACAGTGGCAATTGCCCCAATGCCATATTGATTGACGTTGCCATTTTTTGCAATTGTACCGATAATTGGTTTGGCAACTAGTGCGCTATCAATATCAGCTTTAAGACGATTTATGTCATTTCCATAAAGAATAGCCAACGCTTGCCCTTGGAGACTTCCATTGGCAATTATTATTGGTGTTTCCATATCGAATGTATCATTTGTTCCGATAACCAAATGCGTTGATTCAGTCAGTATGTTGCCTTTAATAATTGAAATTTTTATATTTGGAGTGTTATATGTTTGTTCTATCGGTCGTGGCCACGACCAATATAGAGAACCTAGAATCGCGATTGTAAGTGTCAAAGCAAGAAAGGGATATCCTGAAAATATGACAATATCTTTCGATATTGCTGTTCCAATTTGTTGTACTGTGGATACTGCCCCTAAACAGAAAAAGAATCCGGTCAAAAAGTGGCGCCAAAAGCGCCAAGTTGTCATGTCTTGAAGTAAGTTCATTTATAATTTAAGTTCGGCGTAAACCGACTCCAAGTAATAATAATTCCCTTTTTTTTCCTTGGATGCACTTGAGAAGTCTGCGGCGTAGTTGTCAAGTGCATATTTAATTATCTTAGGTTGAAAAGAAACTGACATTGTATAGTAGTTTTTCTCGATCAGTGGATTTGGAATGTGATTTTTGTCAATTTTTCTGTCGCCATCTAAATTTGCAATGACAATAGGCAATCCCAAATCGATAATTAATTTTATCTCATGTGCAAGAAAGGATTTTTCATCGCTGCCTTTGCGCTTCCCGACTACACTTCCAAGAAGGACAACTTGCTTAGCATTTTTTAGGCGATCAGTTAGGTTTTTTTTAATGGTTTCCGGTTTGCTTGTGTCTCTAGAAATAAATAAATCATGTGCATCGAAAAAATCAAAATCAATGTTTTGATTTGCTTTCCAAGCTTCCATTAGCCGATATTGGAGGATGTCTTCGCTTGCGAAGGCCACATATGTCTTGTTGCGGTAGCTCATAAATTTCCTATACAGTCATTATTAAAACAAAGAAACTTCTTGAAGGATACACATTTTTGAAAATAAGTGCTTGTATTATCTAAATAACTTTACGTGCCATGTGGTTTATGATTGTAGTTGAAATATGAATCGAAGTTATTTTTTGTAAATAATTTAATCCAATTAAAGTCAATATAAGCCGCAGGCATCAGTTCTGCCGTTCAGATAAGGACTAATCCTAGATGATGCTATTGCGCCGAATAGAAACTATTTCGCTAC
Organism: Janthinobacterium sp. PSPC3-1; assembly: GCF_049896105.1. Taxonomy (NCBI): domain Bacteria; kingdom Pseudomonadati; phylum Pseudomonadota; class Betaproteobacteria; order Burkholderiales; family Oxalobacteraceae; genus Janthinobacterium; species Janthinobacterium sp. PSPC3-1. Next base: position 15,095 of record NZ_JAFCTQ010000006.1, read on the forward strand.
TTTGCTCGAAAGCAATCTGTTTGTGAATTCAATAACATCGGAATCCTTTTCATTGCGCCGCACAGCTTCATCTGCGATTTCAATAGATAGCTTGTTGCGCAGTTTAAAGTTTCCGCGTGGCACGCCATCGAGTTCCTTTATTGCCGTTGCCAGATGCCCCTTGGCAAGCTCGAAACGCACTTTTAGCTTGGCGAGAAGTCCAGCATGTGGCCGTACCCCTTTGCTCTCATCGGCTATTTTTTTAATGTGTCGAATGTCCGTATCTACAGAATGTAATACAGCCTCGTCATTTCGGACCTGTAACTTAATCTCGGCTCTAGCTGCAAACGCAGTTACTTTGTTCGGTGATCCACGAACAGCGCGATCGGCCCAAGTCATGGCTTCCGGAAAATTCTTCAATGCCGCATAAAAATGTGCATTTCGTGCATTGATAAAATCGGTGCGCTCTCTACGGTCTGCAACTTCTAGTTGTAGAAAAAGATCCTCAACCTCAACATCATCTGCCAATGCTTGCATATTTGTCTTCCGGCGTTCAATCAAACACTGCAACAGTACATCCAAGACAAATGGATTCCCAGGCGTACGAGTCAATGCTTCACGGGCATACCCCTCAGCAGACGAGAAATCTTCGCGCACAGCTAAAACCTGCGCAATCTCGCGCAATGCATGAGTATCTTTTTGATTAATCTTAAGTGTTTCCCCGAATTCACTCTCTGCCCTGTCAAAATCACCATTCCATCTTGCATCAAAGCCATTAATGAAATGAACATGTCGCTGGGCCTGGGCTGTGTTAATGCGCGACAGCTCCGCGATTGCATAGTCAAAGCTGTCGCGTTGCTCTGTTCGTACTGCCGCCATACCCAGAAGTCTAAGGCATTCAACAACAGCCTCATCCGTGAGCGTGTGCCGTTTCTCCAATGCCGCTGTTGCGAACCCAACACTTTCGCCATATTTCTCACGGTCATAGCATCCCCTGGCAACACGAAGATAGTGCGAACCTACTACTGCACGCTCACTGAACCCAAGTGGGCTGCTTTTTCCTTGCAGAATCGAGGTTGTTATTGAAATATCAACCGTTTCGAAGGAAATATTATCTTCTGCGGTATAAGTTGAGGTAAGCGCGAGTAATCGCTTACGAGCCTCAATTAAGAAGCCGTCAGTTTCAGAAGAGAATTGTTTCCTGAATCTTGCGCTTCGGAAATAAGATGCTAAACGCAAATGATCACCTTCGGTTTCTAATAATCCAAGAGACAGCAAGTTATTAACTGCCATCGCAATGGCTTGATCCGATTCACCAGATATTTCGATGAGATCTGATGGGTCAATAGCCCCAAGCTCATCGAATAATGTAAGAAGGCACTTGGCCGTCTCACTTAAGTTGAGCCCATCGACAAGACTAAGGGAAAGAGCACGAAGAACCTCGATTAGTTCTCGGGGATTTGCTTCTATCGCTGGTTTCTTGGCGAGAGCAACAAACTCTGCTGCTGTCCAAATCATGGCAGGATGTCCGCTCACGTGTTGACACAACATCGCTATAAATCCTGTATCTGGATCTTGCATACCAAGATAATCAAGCGCATATATCCATAGACGTTTGGACTCATCATCTGTCATGCCGTCAATCTTAAAAAAGCCGACATTTGTAAGACGATGCTGTTCTTGGAATCGCGGTAAACGTTTGGCACATAGAACAACTGTCGGACGCCTATTTTTTAGACTCTTCAGTAATAAATGGAATTCTGGTTGAAAGTTGCCGTTATCATCAAGAATATCATAGTCAAACTTCAACCATACAAGCATTTTTTCTTCGCCAATTTCACAGAGGAGTGAACTAGTCTCCTCGACTAATTTCTCCTTAGAATAATCCGAAATTTTCTCAAAAAAAACCTTTGCCTCGTCAACTGTTGGTCCACGAAAAGCGAAATATAGCTTGCGGAATGTCTCTATCAACCCTTCACCATCAGATATGGATATTTGAATTCCGGTAAGGTCTATTCCAGGAAATAAACTTTTCAGTTTATTTGCTACGGCCGAGCGCCGACCGATCCCATCTACACCACTGACATATAAGGCATTGATTTGGCGGTTTAGGTCTGCTATTTTTGTTTCTATCTCGTCTTGAATTTTTCGTGATACAAATGGTTTTGGTTGAATTCCTTTAGCTGCATCCAACTCGAATAGTTTAGTGCGGATAATATTGGCAATACGATCGCAATTTGACGTTCTTACAAATACGTGCATTCTCACCCAATCTGGAAGATCTCCCGCTGGCGTGCCATCAATAATAAAAACTAATACACCACCTAGCTTTCGTCCATAAAGCAAATGCTGTGCTAACTCTAGCTCAGTTCTCACCCAGTCGGAGTTCATCGAGTTGGCAGATGCGATTAAAACGAAAAGGCTAGATCTATCAAGCGCTGCTTGAATTTCTGTGGTACTTTTGTTTCCTGCTTCAAAAGTATGGCTATCAATCTCCCAACGGGCAGCTGAAACTTTGCTAGCAACTTCTTCGAGTAACGGTTTGTCCATGCTCGAATGTGAAATAAAGGCTTTGGCAAATTTACTCATTGGTACCTTTCCGGGAAGATTTTACTATTGCTAAATATTAGCACGCCTTATGCGCTACCTTGCTGACATTCTTTCGCTCTAGACTCAATAACCATGCTTAAAAGCAACTTGGTCGCGATGCCCGATTAGAGCTGAGGTCAGGTCCGCCATTACGACACAGTCTCAGCAATACCAATGTCCGGACGGAAAACTACCGCGCAATCTCAGTGTCAGTGTAAATAGTTCAGATATGTCCCTCAGCATGACGCGACCGTTACGACTTGAGTTCGCCATTGCTCTCTACCACGTTACGTCGCGCGGTGATCGGTAAGGTCGATAATGCGTAATTGGGCTCAGATCCATGATTCAGACTCGGCCTGAGCATTAGATGGTTTTCTAGAGCGAAGCCTGCTGCCTAAAACCTAGTCAAAGGAATCGGAGAGGGTTGCGCTTGCAAGCGCAACCCGGTTTTGCGGCCGCGAGCTGTGCTCGCCGAAGTCCCGCAAAACCCCCGCGTCCGTGCCGGACGCGGATTCGATGCCCGGCTGTTTCGTCGTTGGATAAAAAAGTATGGACCCCGTCGCTTGCGCTCGTGGGCCCTTACTTTTTTATCCAGTGGTGGAGACAAGGCAAAAGCGCCGTTGGCGCTTCCTTAATCAGAAGAATCGGAAAGCCGTTGCGCTGCAGCGCAACGTCGCTTCGCGGGCGCCTCGCACGCGAGGCGAATTCCCCGCTACGCCCCGCGTCCGTGCCGGACGCGGATTCGATGCCCGGCTGTTTCGCGTAGGATAAAAAAGTAAGGGCCCCGTCGCTTGCGCTCGGGGGCCCTTACTTTTTTATCCAGTGGTGGAGACGGCGGGAATCGAACCCGCGTCCGCAAGCACTCTACAGACAGTTCTACATACTTAGCACTATCATTTAATTTAACTCAGCCAGCACGGATGTGCACGTTATGGGCAAGCGAGTTACCTATTATTTAGTCGGACGCTAAGTAACCCAGCATACGACGAGTCCCTGTAAATGACTCTAGAGCTTTTGACGGCCCACCCCAGGGACGAGGTGTTCTAGAGCTAACAGCGATTAAGCTGCCAGTGCGTACGAGTTATCGTTTGCAGTTAAGTTTTTTCAGGTTGTATTTACGAGGTAGCCCGCCCTCGGTATGCCCTGCGCTGCTTTGCAACCCACGTCGAAACCAGGTCGTCCCCACAGAACCTTCATTGTAGCGCAAACTTCACACTCTTGCATGATGCATTCGTGCCTGCTATTTGACGATGTGGGGAGGCTGGGCGCCAGCAGGCGCCCAGCCGCTACGCAGGCTCGCCGCATGCGGCGAGAATTCCCTGCTGCGCCGTGATGGGCAAGCGCGTTACCTGTTATTTAGCCGGACGCCAAGTAACCCGGCATACTGCGAGTCCTGTGGTGATTCTGGAGCTAACAGCGATTAAGCTGCCAGTGCGTAGAGTGATCGATGTCGGTTAAGTTGTTCTGGGTGGATTGACGAGGTAGCCCGCCCTCGGTATGCCGTGCGCTGCTTTGCGACCCATGTCGAAACCAGGTCGCCCCCATAGAGCTTCGTTGTGGCGCAAAGTTCATAGTCTTGCATGATGCATTTGTAGTAATGCTCGCTTCGCAGGCCGTGGTGACGTAACTTTTAGCCCAACTGGAACTGCTGGGGTCAGTCGCTTCGCGATCGGACTACGTCCCACTGGGACGTATTCCCCCGGCGGGTCTGACCCCGGGTCTCTGCTGCGGGCCGCAAAGTCACTTGTGGCACACAAACAATCAAACCATCAAGCCGCCAACTGCCTTTCCCGCTCCGCCAGCACCACCCCACTGACCAGCTCCAGCAACGCCGCCGGCGTTTCCAGCAGATAATCCGCATTCCACGACAAAGGTTCGACCGGGCCGCAGTAGCCCCAGGCGCAGGCGATGGTGCGCATGCCGGCGGCGCGGCCGGCCTGGATGTCGCGCAGGTCGTCGCCGACGTACCAGCAGGATTCCGGCGCCAGGTCCAGGCGGCGGGCCGCTTCCAGCAGGGGGGCGGGGTGGGGTTTCGGGTGGGGCATGGTGTCGCCCGAGATCACGCAGCCGGCGGCGGAGAGGCCGATCTGGCCGACCAGCGGGTCGGTGAAGCGGGCCGCCTTGTTGGTGACCACGCCCCAGGGCAGGCCCAGCGACGTCAAGCCGTCCAGCAGCGCGGGGATGCCGTCAAATAAACGGCTTTCCACCGCGAGGGCCGCTTCGTAGTTGTCCAGGAAATCGGTCTTCAGGGGCTCGTAGCCGCTTTCGCCGGGGGCGATGCCGTAGGACGCGCCTATCATGCCGCGCGCGCCGGCCGAGGCCGTGGGGCGTAGCACTTCGTAGGGCGTGGGGGCCAGGCCGGCGCGCGAGCGCATCAGGTTGATGGCGGCCGCCAGGTCGGGTGCGGTATCGGCCAGGGTGCCGTCGAGGTCGAACAGGATGGCGCGCGGGGCGGGCAGGTGGTCGGTGGTCATGGCGGGCGCGGACTCGGTAAAAGTGGGTAAAAATGAAAAATGGCGGCCGCAGCCGCCTTGATTGTTGCTTTTGGCTTACAAAGGCCGGGTGCAGGCCACCAGGTAGTTGACGCTGGTATCGTTGTTCAGCGAGTAGATCTTGGTCAGGGGATTGTAGCCCATGCCGCGCATGCTGTTCACGTCCAGGCCGGCGCTGCGCGCAAATTGCGACAGTTCGGCCGGGGTGATGAATTTGTCGTAGTCGTGCGTGCCTTTCGGCAGCAGGCGCAGGATGTATTCGGCGCCCAGCACGGCGAACAGATACGCTTTCGGGTTGCGGTTCAGGGTCGACATGAAGATATGGCCACCGGGCTTGACCAGCGCGGCGCAGGCTTGCACGATGGCGGCCGGGTCGGGCACGTGCTCGAGCATTTCCATGCAGGTCACCACGTCGTACTGGCCCGCTTCTTCGGCGGCCATGGCTTCGGCGGCGATCAGCTTGTAACGCACGTTCACGCCCGATTCCAGGCTGTGCAGGTCGGCCACCTTCAGGGCTTTTTCGGACAGGTCGATGCCCGTCACATTGGCGCCCTTGCGGGCCATCGATTCGGCCAGGATGCCGCCGCCGCAGCCGATGTCGATCACGCGCTTGCCGGCCAGCGGCACTTTCGCGTTGATCCATTCCAGGCGCAGGGGGTTAATTTCGTGCAGGGGACGAAACTCGGAAGTGGGGTCCCACCAGCGGTGGGCCAGCTCACTGAATTTTTGGATTTCAAGAGGGTCGGCGTTCATGGGTGGAATGATAGCGGCATTTTTCGAAACGGGCAGCCACGGACGAAAAAAAACCCCGCCGTGGCGGGGTTTTTATCGATTGCGCTTGATCTGATGGACAGATCAGGCGCAGCCGGTGGGGCAATTACTTGCGGGTACCAACAACTTCGATTTCCACGCGACGGTTTTTCGCACGGCCTTCGGCGGTTTTGTTGTCAGCAACTGGCTGTTTCTCGCCTTTGCCTTCGGTGTACACGCGGTTGCTTTCAACGCCTTTGGAAACCAGGTAGGCTTTGACAGCATCAGCACGACGTACCGACAGTTTCTGGTTGTAAGCATCGGTACCGACCGAGTCAGTGTGACCGACGGCGATGATGACTTCCAGGTTGATGCCGCCCAGTTGGGTGGTCAGCTGATCCAGTTTCGACTTGCCTTCTGGTTTCAGGGTCGCTTTGTCGAAGTCGAAGAAGGCATCAGCGGCGAAGCTGACTTTTTCCGAGGTCGGTGCTGCTGGTACTGGCACAACCACTGGCGCTGGTGCTGGAGCAGGCGCTGGTGCTGCTGGTGGCGGAGGAGCCACGCATTTGCCGTTTTGCAGGGTTTCTGGTTCTACGCACAGTGGCACGTCGCAACCTGGCACCGCGTCAGCAGGTGTCCAGTAGCCGGTACGCCAGCACAGGCCGAATGGGTCACGCACGATTACGCCGCGGGCATCTTGCACATAGGCGCTCTTTGGCGTTGGTGCTTTGATGTCGGTGGTCACTGGAGCGAATGGTGGCGAGGTTGGGGTTTGAGCCGAAGCCGAGCCAGCAATCACTGCGGATGCAGCGAAAAACAGCGTTACAAATTTATTCATTCTTTTTTCCTTTCGGGGGGTGATATCCGCAGAACAACACGGCGCTACTGGTCTTACATGCCGGGATTTTATCATGTCGACCACAACGCTCGTTCAGATTGCGAAACTAGCAATTAACTTCTACTTCATTTTGCCACACGCATCCGTAGCGCACGACCGTGGGCAAATCAAAGCTTCCGCGATTTTAGACTGCATGTTGTAACTACGCAACGAAAATGCCCGATTATGACGCGCCCGTGACATCCGGTTACATTTTGTGCCTGTTTTGTGGGCAGAGTACTTGAACTGATATTGCTGATATGCACTATTGTCAAGCAATCATGCACAGTGCCGGTGCGCGCCCGGCATGGCTTTGGAATTTGCGGCACGCCTGGCAATTTGCACTTGCGGCAGGGCGCGCATGCTAAAATCGTACGCTTGACTGTTGGGCGTGCCTGACAAAAAGCCGATGGCGGCGCTGCTCTCCTGCAACCGTCCCGCCCCTTTTGCCAGCCACTCCACGACAACAGCCGCCCAGGATATGCAGTATTGCGTCATACATTGCGTAGCAGATAAGTTAACCACAGCCTGAGATCAGTCGAACCGCCAATGGATCAATTCGCAAAAGAAACAATCCCTATTTCCCTCGAAGAAGAGATGCGCAAGAGCTACCTCGATTACGCCATGAGCGTGATCGTCGGTCGGGCCTTGCCTGACGCGCGTGATGGCTTGAAGCCAGTGCACCGCCGCGTCCTGTTCGCGATGCATGAAATGAACAACGTGTGGAATCGCCCTTACGTCAAGTGCGCCCGCGTGGTCGGCGAAACCATGGGTAAGTACCACCCCCACGGCGATGCGTCGATCTACGACACCTTGGTGCGCATGGCGCAAGATTTTTCGCTGCGCTACATGCTCGTCGATGGCCAGGGTAACTTCGGTTCCGTCGACGGCGACGCCGCCGCCGCCATGCGTTACACCGAGTGCCGCCTGGACAAGATCGCCGGCGAACTGCTGGCCGACATCGACAAGGACACCGTCGACTTCGTGCCCAACTACGATGGCAAGGAAAAGGAACCGTCGGTCCTGCCGACCCGCATTCCGAATCTGCTGATCAACGGTTCGTCCGGTATCGCCGTCGGCATGGCGACCAATATTCCGCCACACAACATCACCGAAGTGATCAACGGCGCGCTGCACGTGCTGCGCAATCCGGACTGCACGATCGATGAACTGATCGAACTGATCCCGGCGCCGGACTTCCCGACCGCCGGCATCATCTATGGCGTCTCGGGCGTGCGCGACGGGTACCGCACCGGCCGTGGCCGCGTGGTGATGCGCGCCAAGACCCACTTCGAGGAATACGGCAAGGACGGCGGGCGCATCGCCATCATCGTCGACGAGCTGCCATTCCAGGTCAACAAGAAATCCCTGCTGGAACGCATCGCCGAAAACGTGCGCGACAAGAAGCTGGAAGGCATTTCCGACATCCGCGACGAGTCCGACAAATCGGGCATGCGCGTGGTGATCGAGCTGAAACGCGGCGAAGTGCCGGAAGTGGTGCTGAACAATCTGTACAAGCAGACCCAGTTGCAGGACACCTTCGGCATGAACATGGTGGCGCTGGTCGATGGCCAGCCGAAGCTGCTGAACCTGAAGCAGATGCTGCAATGCTTCCTGTCGCACCGCCGCGAAGTGGTCACGCGCCGCACCGTGTTCGAACTGCGCAAGGCGCGCGAACGCGGCCACGTGCTCGAAGGCCTGGCCGTTGCGCTGGCCAATATCGATGACTTCATCGCCATCATCAAGGCCGCGCCGACGCCGCCGATCGCCAAGGTCGAGCTGATGGCGCGTCCATGGGATTCGTCCGTGGTGCGCGAGATGCTGGCCCGCACCGGCGACGGCAATACGCCGGGCGGCGTGGATGCGTATCGTCCGGAAAACCTGCCGAAGCACTACGGCATGCAGGCCGACGGCCTGTACAAGCTGTCGGACGACCAGGCGCAAGAGATTCTGCAGATGCGCCTGCAACGCCTGACCGGCCTGGAGCAGGACAAGATCGTCAACGAGTACAAGGAAGTGATGGAACATATCGCCGACTTGCTCGACATCCTGGCCAAACCGGAACGCGTGACCGTCATCATCACCGACGAAATGACGCTGGCGATGAACGAATACGGCGCCGGCAAGAAGGACGTGCGCCGTTCGCAGATCGAACTGAACGCGACCGACCTGGAAACCGAAGACCTGATCACCCCGCAGGACATGGTGGTGACCCTGTCGCACACCGGTTACATGAAGGCGCAGCCGATCAGCGAATACCGCGCGCAGAAGCGCGGCGGACGCGGCAAGCAGGCGATGGCGACCAAAGAGGAAGACTGGATCGACCAGCTGTTCATCGCCAACACGCACGACTACATCCTGTGCTTCTCGGATCGTGGCCGCATGTACTGGTTGAAGGTATGGGAAGTGCCGCAAGGCTCGCGCAACTCGCGCGGTAAACCAATCGTCAACATGTTCCCGCTGCAGGACAACGAAAAGATCACCGTGATCCTGCCATTGTCGGGCGAGAACCGCACGTTCCCGGAAGACCATTATGTCTTCATGTCGACCAGCCTGGGCACCGTCAAGAAGACGCCGCTGAAGGACTTCAGCAATCCACGCAAGGCCGGCATCATCGCGGTCGACCTGGACGACGGCGACTTCCTGATCGGCGCGGCGCTGACCGACGGCAAGCACGACGTGATGCTGTTCTCGGATTCGGGCAAGGCGGTGCGCTTCGACGAAAACGATGTGCGTCCGATGGGCCGCACGGCGCGCGGCGTGCGCGGCATGAACCTGGAAGAAGGCCAGCACGTGATCGCGCTGCTGGTGGCAGAGAACGAGCAGCAGTCGGTGCTGACGGCCACCGAAAACGGTTACGGCAAGCGTACGCCGATCCTCGAGTACACGCGCCATGGCCGTGGCACGAAAGGCATGATCGCGATCCAGACCAGTGAGCGCAACGGTAAAGTGGTTGCCGCCACCCTGGTCAACACGACCGACGAAATCATGCTGATCACCACCGGTGGCGTATTGATCCGCACCCGCGTGTCGGAGATCCGCGAAATGGGCCGCGCCACGCAAGGCGTGACCCTGATCGCGGTGGAGGACGGCACCAAGCTGTCTGGCCTGCAGCGCGTGGTCGAAACCGATATCGACGAAGTCGAGCTGACGACGGAGGCCGCTGCGGTACCGGTGGCGAGCGTCGATCCGGCCGACCCGGCGAGCGACGAGACGGACCCGGCGCAGCCGGAGTAAGATGATTGGGGCTCTTTCGGGAGCCCCAATTGCTATTGCGCGCGCTTTTTACCCTATTCAATACTGAACCGCCATGAGAAAAATCGTCGCCACTTTTTTTGCCGCCTTTTCGCTGGCCTTTCTTGCCACCCTGCCGGCCCTGGCCCAGAGCACCCAGGCGGCGCCCGCGCGCCAGATCGCGCCCAGCCCGGCCATGAAGGTGGCCGTGCGCCGCATGCTGGACGCGATGCAGTTCCCCGCGCTGACGCGGCAGATTTTCGACCAGATGCTGCAATCGGTGCCGGCCATGATGCGCCAGGCCGCCGTGCAGAATATCAGCGGCAACGCCGAGCTCACGGAAGAGCGCAAGGCGCGCGCGCTGGCCAATGCGGAAGAGGAGATTCCGCTGGCCGTGGCCACCCTGACCCAGGTGCTGGGCGACCAGAGCCTGATCGACGAATTGGGCGCCGAAATGGTGCCCTTGTACGCACGCTATTACACGGTGCAGGAAATCGAGCAACTGACGGCGTTCTACCAGACGCCGCTGGGCCGCAAGATGCTGGCCACCATGCCGCAACTGTCGGCCGAGTCGATGGCGATCAGCCAGCGCGTGCTGATTCCCCGCGTCAACGCCGTGCTGGAACAAGTCCTGCGGGCGGCCACGCAGCCGCCGCATTAACAATCTGAGGAATGCATCGTGACCCAAGCTGTCGTCAACCCGATTTATAACTTCTCCGCCGGCCCCGCCGTGCTGCCCAAGGAAGTGCTGGCGCAAGCCGCAGCCGAAATGCTGGACTGGCATGGCAGCGGCATGTCGGTGATGGAAATGAGCCACCGCGGCCCCGAATTCATTTCCATCTACAAGCAGGCCGTGGCCGACCTGCGCGAGCTGCTGGCCGTACCCGACAACTACAAGATCCTGTTCCTGCAGGGTGGTGGCCTGGGCGAAAACGCCATTATCCCGATGAACCTGGTGGGCCTGGCGGCAAACCAGCCGGCCACCATCGACTTCGTGCAGACGGGTTCGTGGTCCGGCAAATCCATCAAGGAAGCGGCCAAATATGCCAAGGTGAATGTGGCCGCTTCGTCGCAGGCGGCCGGTTTCACTGGTGTGCCGCCAGTCGATGAATGGAAGCTGACGCCGGGCGCCGCCTACCTGCATATCTGCACCAACGAAACCATCGACGGCGTCGAGTTCCAGCAGGCGCCGCAAGTCCCCGCCGGCACCACCATCGTCGCCGACATGTCCTCGCATATTTTGTCGCGGGTGGTCGACGTGTCGCAGTACGGCGTGATCTTCGGTGGCGCGCAGAAGAATATCGGCCCGGCCGGCCTGACGGTGGTGATCGTGCGCGACGACCTTCTGGGCCATGCGCTGCCGATTTGCCCGTCGGCCTTCGACTGGGCCAACGTGGCCGAACACGAGTCGATGTACAACACGCCGCCCACCTATGGCATCTATATCGCCGGCCTGGTATTCCAGTGGCTGAAAAAGCAAGGTGGCGTGGCGGCCATGGAACAGCGTAATATTGAGAAAGCGGCGCTGCTATACGCGGCGCTGGACGCGGACGACTTCTACCAGAACCGTGTCGCACCACCATACCGTTCGCGCATGACGATCCCGTTCTACCTGCGCGACGAAAGCCTGAACGACGCCTTCCTGGCCGGCGCGAAGCAGCGCGGCCTGCTGCAACTGAAGGGCCACAAGTCCGTCGGCGGCATGCGCGCATCGATCTATAACGCGATGCCGATCGAAGGCGTGCAAGCCCTGGTCGATTATTTGAACGAGTTTGCCGGACGCTGACGTCGCATCGACGAGCGCCGGCCGCCGCCGGCGCAGGCCGTGCGGCCATGATTGAAGTACAGCTGACGAAACAACACCATGACCGATAAATTGAAACCCCTGCGCGAACAGATCGATGCGATCGACGCGCAAATCCTCGACCTGCTGAACCGCCGCGCGCTGATCGCGCAGGAAGTGGGCCATGTGAAGGCCGAAACCCAGGCGCCCGTGTTCCGCCCCGAGCGCGAAGCGCAGGTGCTGCGCGGCGTGGCCGAGCGCAACCCCGGCCCGATGGGCGACCGCGAAGTGCAGACCATCTTCCGCGAAATCATGTCGTCCTGCCGCTCGCTGGAAAAGCGCGTCACCGTCGCCTACCTGGGCCCGGCCGGCACCTTCAGCGAGCAGGCCGTGTACCAGCAGTTCGGCAGCGCCGTCGAAGGCCTGCCGTGCGCCTCCATCGATGAAGTGTTCCGCTCGGCCGAAGCGGGCACGGCGGACTTTGGCGTGGTGCCGATCGAGAATTCCTCGGAAGGCGCCGTCAACCGCACGCTGGACCTGATGCTGCAAACGAGCCTGATCATCAGTGGCGAAGTGTCGATCGCCGTGCATCACAGCCTGATGACGAAGAGCGGCAATATGGACGGCGTGACCTCGATCTGCGCCCACTCGCAGGCGCTGGCCCAGTGCCAGGTATGGCTGAACCAGCACTACCCGAATATCGCGCGCCACGCCGTGGCCTCGAACGCGGAAGCGGCGCGCCTGGCCGGCGAAGACGGTGCGGTCGCGGCGATTGCCAGCGAACTGGCCGGCGCCCAGTACAAGCTGGGCGTGGTCAAGGGCCATATCCAGGACGACCCGCACAACCGTACCCGCTTTGCCGTGGTGGGAACGCTGCAAACGGCGCCGTCGGGCAAGGACCAGACCTCGCTGGTACTGGCCGTGCCGAACAAGGCCGGCGCCGTGTATCAGTTGCTGGCGCCGCTGGCCAAGCACGGCGTGTCGATGACGCGCTTCGAGTCGCGCCCGGCCCGCATGGGCAGCTGGGAGTATTATTTCTATGTCGATGTGGAAGGCCACGTGCACAACCCGGCCGTGGCGCAGGCGCTGGCTGAACTGCAGGGCAATGCGGCGTTCTTCAAGGTGCTGGGGTCGTATCCGGTCAGCTTGTGACGCCAACGGTGGTGTCGGATTACGGCCTGCGGCCTAATCCGACCTACAATAAGCCGTAGGTTGGGTTAGCGCAGCGTAACCCAACAACAGCCACCAGCCCAATCAATTACCAACTTTTAAAGCACACCATGTCTAAAAATATCGGTCCTGAATACGTCCGCGCCATCGCTCCTTACCAGAGCGGCAAACCGATCGCGGAAGTTGCGCGTGAATTCGGTCTCGACGAAGCCTCCATCGTCAAGCTGGCCTCGAATGAAAACCCGTATGGCATGCCGGACTCGGCCAAGCAGGCGATGATCGCCGCCATCGATGACCTGGGCCGCTACCCGGACGCCAACGGTTTCGACCTGAAAGCCGTGCTGTCGCAGCGCTATGACGTGCCGGCCGACTGGATCACCCTGGGCAACGGCAGCAACGATATCCTGGAAATTGCCGCGCACGCGTTCGTGCAGCACGGCCAGGCGGTCGTGTATTCGCAGTATTCCTTTGCCGTGTATGCACTGGCCACGCAGGGCCTGGGCGCGCGCCACCTGGTGGTGCCGGCGCAGGCCTATGGCCATGACCTCGACGCGATGGCCGCGGCCATTACCGACGACACGCGCCTGCTGTTTATCGCCAATCCGAACAACCCGACCGGCACCTTTTTGTCGGCCGCGCAGATCGAAGCGTTTCTGCAGAAAGTGCCGCAGCATGTCGTCGTCGTGCTGGACGAAGCCTATAACGAATTCCTGTCGGCCGACGACCAGTACGAGTCGACCGACTGGGTGCGCCAGTATCCGAACCTGGTGGTGTCGCGCACCCTGTCGAAGGCGTATGGCCTGGCCGGACTGCGCGTGGGCTTTGCCATCGCCCAGCCGGTGCTGACGGACCTGATGAACCGTATCCGCCAGCCGTTCAATGTGAACTCGATGGCGCAGGCAGCCGCGATCGCCGCCCTGAACGACAAGGAATTCCTGGAAAAAAGCGCGCGCAACAACGCGGCCGGCTACCAGCAGTTCACGGAAGCATTCGAGGCGCTGGGCCTGGAATATGTGCCGTCGCACGGCAACTTCGTGCTGGTGAAAGTGGGCGATGACGACGAAGCCGGTGCGCGCGTCAACCTGGCATTGCTGAAACAGGGCGTGATCGTGCGTCCGGTCGGCAGCTATGGCTTGCCGCAATGGCTGCGCATTTCCATCGGCCTGCCGCAGGAAAACGCCATCTTTATCGCCGCGCTGACGAAAGCGCTGGCTTGATCCCATGATGACGCCTGGATTGAACAAGGTTGTCATCTTTGGCGCGGGCCTGATCGGCGGCTCGTTTGCGCGCGCCCTGAAGCATGCGGGCGCGGTCCACAACGTGGTCGGCATGGGCCGCTCGCAGGCGTCGATGGCGCGCGCTTTGGAACTCGGCATCATCGACGAGATAGGCGGCGACATGGCCGAAGCCTTGAACGGCGCCGACCTGGTGCTGCTGGCGGCGCCCGTGGCGCAGACCGGCGCCATCCTGGCGGCGATCGCGCCGCATCTGCGGCCGGGTACCATCGTCACCGATGCGGGCAGCACCAAGTCCGATGTGGTGCTGGCGGCGCGCGAGGCGTTGAAAGACAAGGTGGCGCAGTTCGTGCCCGGCCACCCGATCGCGGGCCGCGAAACCAACGGGCCGGATGCGGCCATTATCGATCTGTACCAGGGCAAGAAAGTGGTGCTGACGCCCTTGGCGGAAAACGCTGAAGCCGATGTGGAGAAAGTGGCTGCCGCCTGGCGCGCCTGCGGCGCCATTTTGCATACCTTGAGCCCCGAAGAACACGACAAGGTATTTGCCGCCGTCAGCCATCTGCCGCACTTGCTGGCCTTTGCGCTGGTCGACGATATCGCCAACAAGCCCCATGCCGGCCTGCTGTTTCAATATGCGGCCAGCGGTTTTCGCGACTTTACGCGGATTGCCGGCTCGTCGCCCGAAATGTGGCGCGATATCAGCCTGGCCAACCAGCCGGCGCTGCTGGCCGAGCTCGATTCCTATATGGCGCAGCTGAGCGCCTTGCGCGCGCACCTGGCGGCCAAGGATGGCGCGGCGATTGAACATGTCTACGTCAACGCACAGCACGCGCGGCAGCAATGGATAGAGGCGATTGAAACGGCGGAAACACCGGCGCCTACCTAAAATTTTTGAAGGATTGAGCATGACCCAGACCAAGCACTACCCCCACCATATCGATCTGAAGCCGGTGATCCACGCCGAAGGCACGGTGCGCCTGCCCGGCTCGAAAAGCATCTCGAACCGCGTGCTGCTGCTGGCCGCGCTGGCCAAGGGCACGACCAAGATCGTCGACCTGCTGGCCTCGGACGACACTTTCGTCATGCTGACCGCGCTGACCTCGCTGGGCGTGAAGTGGACCCAGGATGAACTCGACCTGAATGCGGATGCCGCCAGCTTGCACCAGGTGCACCATGTGGAAGGCTGCGGCGGCGTGTTGCCGAATCACGAAGCGGATCTGTTCATGGGCAATGCCGGCACGGCGATCCGCCCGCTGACGGCGGCTCTGGCCGTGATCGGTGGCGATTACACGCTGCACGGCGTATCGCGCATGCACGAGCGTCCGATCGGCGACCTGGTCGACGCGCTGAACGCGGTCGGCACGCAGATCGAATACACGGGCGAGCACGGCTTTCCGCCGCTGCGCATCCGCCGCGGCCATATCCATGCCCAGCGCATCGCCGTGCGCGGCAATGTGTCGAGCCAGTTCCTGACGGCCCTCCTGATGGTGGCGCCTTTGATGGCGCGCGACCATGCGGTGACCATCGACGTGACGGGAGAACTGATCTCGAAGCCGTATATCGAAATCACGCTGAACCTGATGCAGCGCTTCGGCGTGACGGTCGAACATGACGGCTGGCAGTCGTTCACGGTGCAGCCTGGCCAGCAGTATCAAAGCCCCGGCACCATCCACGTCGAAGGCGACGCCTCGTCGGCGTCCTACTTCCTGGCGGCCGGCGCGATCGGCGGCGGCCCGGTGCGGGTGGAAGGCGTGGGGCGCGACAGCATCCAGGGCGATGTGCGTTTCGTCGAAGCCCTGCAGCAGATGGGCGCGACGATTACCATGGGCGAGAACTGGATCGAGGCGCGCTCGAACGGGCCCCTGAAGGCGGTCGACATGGACTTCAACCATATTCCCGACGCGGCCATGACGATCGCGGTGGCGGCGCTGTATGCGGACGGCACCAGTACCTTGCGCAATATCGCCAGCTGGAGGGTGAAGGAAACCGACCGCCTGGCGGCGATGGCGACCGAATTGCGCAAGCTGGGCGCCGAAGTGGAAGAGGGCGCCGACTACCTGCGCGTGACGCCGCCGGCCGAGATCTCTGCCGCCACCATCGACACCTATGACGACCACCGCATGGCGATGTGCTTTTCGCTCGCCTCGCTGGACGGCGCCGCCCGTCGTGGCAATGAAATGCGCATCAATGACCCGAAATGCGTGGCCAAGACCTTCCCCGAGTATTTCGCCGCGTTTGCGGGGATTGCCAAAGACACTTTGATTTAATCGATAAAGCCAACCATGTCCACAACCCATATCCCGGTCATCGCCATCGACGGCCCCACCGCTTCCGGCAAGGGCACGGTGGCGCACCGCGTGGCCGACAAGCTCGGCTTTCATTATCTCGATTCGGGCGCGCTGTACCGCCTGACAGCGCTGACGGCGCTGCGCCGTGGCACCGACCTGCGCGACGAGCACGCGCTGGCCAAGCTGGCCGAACATCTGCCTTGTCACTTTGCCAATGGCGAGATCTTGCTGGCGCATGAAAACGTCACCGAGCAGATCCGCGCGGAAGAGGTCGGCAACACGGCATCGAAGATTGCCGTGCTGCCAACCGTGCGCCATGCGCTGGTCAGCCTGCAGCTGGGTTTTCGCAAGACGCCGGGCCTGGTGGCCGACGGGCGCGACATGGGCACGGTGATCTTTCCGCATGCCCAGTTGAAAGTGTTTTTGACGGCCAGTGTCGAGGCGCGCGCGCAACGGCGTTACAAGCAATTGATAGACAAGGGTTTTTCTGCTAATATGGAAGACCTTCTGATGGATTTGCAGGCGCGGGACGAACGTGATACTCACCGTGCGATTGCGCCGCTGGTCCCCGCGGAAGGGGCGCATGTGCTCGATACGTCGGCGATGACGGCTGATGAAGCCGTCGACACCGTGTTGAAATGGCATGCAGCTGCAATGAAATAGCGTGAGCTATGTGGTGCCCGTTGACGGCTCCTGGCCTGTCCGGGTGTGTCAAAAACCTAACCCAGTTTAAGTCGCATCGTGCGATCTCTGCTGGATAACCTGTGTGAACCCTATGTCTACTGTTACAACTAACGAATCTACCGGTATGGAAAGTTTTGCTGCGCTCTTCGAGGAATCGTTGTCGCGTCAAGATATGCGCTCCGGCGAAGTTATTTCCGCTGAAGTCGTGCGCCTCGACCACAATTTCGTGATCGTTAACGCCGGCCTCAAATCCGAAGCATTCATCCCTGTCGAAGAATTCAAGAACGACCACGGCGAACTGGAAGTCAAAGTTGGTGACTTCGTTTCCGTGGCGATCGAATCGCTGGAAAACGGTTTCGGCGATACCATCCTGTCGCGCGATAAAGCCAAGCGTCTGGCTTCGTGGCTGGCCCTGGAAAAAGCGATGGAATCGGGCGAAATCGTCGTCGGTACCGTCAATGGCAAAGTCAAAGGCGGCCTGACCGTCCTGACCAACGGCATCCGCGCATTCCTGCCGGGTTCGCTGGTTGACACCCGCCCAGTAAAAGATACCACCCCATTCGAAGGCAAGACCCTCGAATTCAAGGTCATCAAACTGGACCGCAAGCGTAACAACGTGGTTCTGTCGCGTCGCGCCGTCATCGAAGCTTCGATGGGCGAAGAGCGTCAGAAACTGATGGAAACGCTGAAAGAAGGCACGGTCGTGACCGGCGTCGTCAAAAATATCACCGACTACGGCGCGTTCGTGGATCTGGGCGGTATCGATGGCTTGCTGCACATCACCGACCTGGCATGGCGCCGTGTACGTCACCCGTCGGAAGTCCTGACGGTTGGCCAGGAAATCACCGCCAAAGTCCTGAAATACGATCAAGAGAAAAACCGTGTTTCGCTGGGCGTGAAACAACTGGGCGACGATCCTTGGACCGGTCTGTCCCGTCGTTACCCACAAAGCACCCGTCTGTTCGGTAAAGTAACGAACCTGACCGACTACGGCGCATTCGTTGAAGTGGAACAAGGTATCGAAGGTCTGGTACACGTTTCCGAAATGGACTGGACGAACAAAAACGTTGCTCCTAACAAAGTTGTCCAACTGGGCGACGAAGTAGAAGTAATGGTTCTGGAAATCGACGAAGAGCGTCGTCGTATTTCGCTGGGCATGAAACAGTGCAAAGCCAATCCATGGGACGACTTCGGTGTTACCCATAAGAAAGGTGACAAAGTCCGCGGCGCGATCAAATCGATCACCGACTTCGGCGTGTTCATCGGCCTGGCCGGCAACATCGACGGTCTGGTGCACCTGTCCGACCTGTCCTGGACCGAAACCGGCGAAGAAGCCGTGCGTCGCTTCAAGAAAGGTGACGAACTGGAAGCCATCGTTCTGGCCATCGACGTTGAGCGCGAGCGCGTTTCCCTGGGCGTCAAGCAACTGGAAGGTGACCCATTCAACAACTTCGCAGCCATGAACGACAAAGGCTCGCTGGTAACCGGTACCGTTAAATCGGTTGAGCCTAAAGGCGCCGTGATCCAACTGTCCGAAGAAGTTGAAGGCTACCTGCGCGCTTCCGAAATCTCGCGCGACCGCGTTGAAGATGCTGGTACGCACCTGAAAGTTGGCGACACCGTTGAAGCAATGGTGCTGAACATCGACCGCAAAGCCCGTGGTATCCAACTGTCGATCAAAGCGAAAGACAACGTTGAAACCCAGGAAGCCATGCAGAAGATGGCCGCTACCGACAACAACGCAGCTTCGGGCACCACCAGCCTGGGCGCCTTGTTGAAAGCCAAGTTCGATAACAAGAACTAAGACTGCGGATACTGGCAGATGACAAAATCCGAGCTGATCAACCGCCTCGCTGAGCGTTATTCTCAGCTGGTGGCGAAAGATGCGGAGTATGCCGTCAAGACCATTCTCGATGCGATGACCAACGCCCTGGCGACCGGCCAGCGCATCGAGATCCGCGGTTTTGGCAGTTTTGCCCTGAACAGCCGGCCACCGCGCATCGGCCGCAACCCGAAGTCGGGCGACAAAGTGATGGTGCCTGAAAAACGGGTGCCCCACTTCAAGCCGGGCAAACAGTTGCGCGAGCGCGTGGACGCGATGGTCGGACAACCGATCATCGAGGATTAATCGTCTGCTGGAAGGCGGAAAACAAAGAGCGGCGTCCTTGGATGCCGCTTTTTTTTGTTAATATGGCGAAGCTTTGTGCCGTGTGGCACGAACCCCCTTTGTATTGCCGTTTTTCTTGGTCTGGACCTATCGATGAAAATCATCTCCACCATCGTTGGCTGTGTTCTTTTCGTCCTGTTCTTCGGCTTTGCGCTGAAGAATGCGCAGGTGGTCGACCTGCATGTCTTCCTCAATTATGAAATCCGTGGTCCGCTGGTCCTGATGCTGCTGGGCTTTTTTGTCGCCGGCGCCAGCCTGGGCGTACTGGCCCTGACACCGACCGTGTTCCGCCACCGCCGTGAAGCGACCCGGCAAAAAACCACGATCGCCGCGCTGCAGACTGTCGGCGTGTCGTCGAATGTGCAGCCGCAACCGGACGGCGTCAGCACCCAGCCTTGATGCTGCGGTCTTCCTTTTTCCTTTTATACGAATAAAAACTATCGCATGGAATTTGAACTCTGGTGGTTCCTGGGCATCCCCCTGTTTTTTGCACTGGGCTGGATCGCCGCGCGCGTCGACATCCATCAGCTGGTGTCGGAATCGCGCAGCCTGCCGCGCAATTACTTCAAGGGCCTGAATTTCCTGCTCACCGAACAGCATGACAAGGCGATCGACTCCTTTATCGAAATCGTCAAGCTCGATCCCGAATCGGCCGACATGCACTTCGCGCTGGGCAACCTGTTCCGCCGCCGCGGCGAGACGGAACGCGCCATCCGCGTCCATCAAAACCTGCTGGCGCGCCCGGACCTGCCGCAGGAACAGCAGGTGCACGCCGCTTATGAGCTGGGCATGGATTACCTGAAAGCGGGCCTGCTGGACCGTGCCGAAGAAACCTTCAATGGCCTGGTCGAGACGCAATATGCGGTGCAGGCACGCCGGGCGCTGCTGGAAATCTTCCAGCGCGAAAAGGAGTGGCCACGCGCCATCGAAGCGGCGCTGGGCTTGCAGGAATCGGGTGCCGGCGCGCGCCAGAAGGAAATCGCGCAGTTCTATTGCGAGCTGGCGCATGACGCGCTGGTGCATCTGAAACCCGACGAAGCCATGCCGCTGCTGGAAAAAGCGCTGCAGACCGACCGCAAGAGCGTGCGCGCCACGATATTGACGGGCGATGTGCTGCTGGCGCGCGGCGACGTGGAAGAAGCGATCATGACCTGGCGTCGCGTCGAGCAGCAAAGCGTGCCGCACGTGGCGCTGGTGGCGCAGC
Source organism: Janthinobacterium sp. PSPC3-1 (assembly GCF_049896105.1). Classification (NCBI taxonomy): domain Bacteria; kingdom Pseudomonadati; phylum Pseudomonadota; class Betaproteobacteria; order Burkholderiales; family Oxalobacteraceae; genus Janthinobacterium; species Janthinobacterium sp. PSPC3-1. Next base: position 35,550 of record NZ_JAFCTQ010000006.1, read on the forward strand.
GCCTGATGGATGGATACAGCAAGCTGGGCCGCCCGCAGGAAGGCATCAACCTGCTGCGTTCCTACCTGGAGGAAGCGTCGTCGATCGATTTGATCGAAGTGGTGTTCAAGGCGGTGCTGGACCTGGACGGCGTCGACGCCGCCAAGCAGCTGGTCAGCGCCGAGCTGCGCCGCACGCCGACCCTGCTGGGCCTGGACAAGCTGCTCGAAGCGCGCATGATGGACGCGCCGGCGGCGATCTGGTCCGAATTGTCGATGGTGAAAAACCTGGTGCACGGCTACACGCAAAAGCTGGCCCGCTACCAGTGCAGCCACTGCGGCTTCAAGGCGCGCCAGTTCTATTGGCACTGCCCCGGCTGCAACAAGTGGGAGACTTACCCGCCGCGCCGCACAGAAGAACTCAACGTCATGAACTGATTCGTACACGTCACCTTGCCTCGGGCAATGTGGCGTGTACTTCTATGTAAGACCTGCTTTTTATCCATACGGTACAACCATGAAAATCACCATTATCGGCACCGGCTATGTCGGCCTCGTCACGGGCGCCTGCCTGGCTGAGCTGGGCAATGACGTTTTTTGCCTCGATCTCGACGCGAAAAAAGTCGAACTGCTCAACAACGGCGGCATCCCCATCCATGAACCTGGCCTGGAAGAAGTCGTGTCGCGCAACCGCGCCGCCGGCCGCCTGACCTTTTCCACTGACGTGGAAGCGGCCGCCCATCATGGCGTGCTGCAGTTCATCGCCGTCGGCACGCCACCCGACGAAGACGGCTCGGCCGACCTGCAATACGTGCTGGCCGCCGCGCGTGGCATCGGCAAGTACATGAACGAATACAAGGTTATCGTCGACAAGTCGACGGTACCGGTCGGCACGGCCGAAAAAGTGCGTGCCGCGATCCAGGCCGAACTGGACCTGCGCGCCACCTATGCCACGTTTTCTGTCGCCTCGAACCCCGAGTTCCTCAAGGAAGGCGCGGCCGTGGAAGACTTCATGCGGCCCGACCGCATCGTGATCGGCGTCGATACGACGCCGGAAGGCGAGCGCGCGCGCGACCTGCTGCGCAGCCTGTACGCGCCGTTCAACCGCAACCGCGAGCGCACCTACTGGATGGACGTGCGCTCGGCCGAGTTCACCAAGTACGCGGCCAACGCCATGCTGGCCACGCGCATCTCGTTCATGAATGAACTGGCCAACCTGGCCGACAAGGTCGGCGTCGATATCGAAGCGGTGCGCCGCGGCGTCGGTTCCGATCCGCGCATCGGCTACAGCTTTTTGTACGCCGGTTGCGGCTATGGCGGTTCGTGCTTCCCGAAAGACGTGCAGGCGCTGGAACGCACGGCCCGTGGCCACGGCCAGGAACTGCTGATACTGCGCGCCGTCGAAGCCGTGAACGACAGGCAAAAACATATCCTGGGCGGCAAGGTGATCACACGCTTCGGCAATGACCTGGCCGGGCGCCACTTCGCCATCTGGGGCCTGGCCTTCAAGCCGAACACGGACGACATGCGCGAAGCGTCGGCGCGGGTGCTGCTGGCCGATTTGCTGTCGCGCGGCGCCACCGTGGCCGTGTATGACCCGGTGGCGATGGCGGAGGCGCAGCGCGTGCTGCAGCTGGACCTCACATCGGAGCAACTGGCGAACATCCGCTATGCCGACAGCCCGTCCGACGCGCTGGTCGACGCCGACGCGCTGGTGATCGTGACCGAGTGGAAAGCGTTCCGCAGCCCCGACTTCGAGCTGATCAAGAAGCGCTTGAAACAGCCGGTGATCTTTGACGGCCGCAACCTGTACGAGCCGGACAGCATGGCCATGCATGGTATCGAATACCACGGCATCGGCCGCTCGATCAAGGTGCCGGCATGAGCGCGCACGAGGTGGCAAGCTTGACGGCGCCCGACAGCCTGGCCAGGGTACGCCTGCTGGTGGTGGGCGACGTGATGCTGGACCGTTACTGGTTTGGCGACGTCAGCCGTATTTCGCCGGAAGCGCCGGTGCCGATCGTGCGCATCGAGAAGCGCGAAGAGCGCCTGGGCGGTGCGGCCAACGTGGCGCGCAATGCGGCCGCGCTGGGCGCGAAGACCAGTTTGCTGGGCGTGGTCGGCGACGACGAGGCGGGCAGCCAGGTCGAGCGCCTGCTGGGCGAGGACGGCATCCGCAGCCACCTGCAGCGCGATGCCGCCATTTCCACCATCATCAAGCTGCGCGTGATCGGCCGCCAGCAGCAGATGCTGCGCATCGATTTCGAGGATGCGCCCAGCGATACGGTGCTGCGCGACAAGCTCAAGCAGTTCAATACCCTGCTGCCCGACTGCGACGTGGTGATTTTGTCCGACTACGCCAAGGGTAGTTTGGTGAATGTGGCCGACATGATCAAGGCGGCGCGCGCGGCCGGCAAGATCGTGATGGTCGATCCGAAAGGCGACGATTTTTCGCGCTACGCGGGCGCGTCGGTGCTGACGCCGAACAAATCGGAACTGCGCCGCATTATCGGCAACTGGAGCACGGAAGAGCAGTTGACCGAGCGTGCCCAGCAGATGCGCTCGCAGCTGGGCCTGGACGCCTTGCTGCTGACCCGTTCGGAAGAGGGCATGAGCTTGTACACGGCCGATGAGGTGCTGCATATGCCAACCGACGCGCGCGAAGTGTTCGATGTGTCCGGCGCCGGCGACACGGTGATCGCCACCATGGCCGCCATGCTGGGCGCCGGCATGGGCCTGGGCGACGCCGTACGCACGGCCAACCGCGCCGGCGGCATCGTGGTTGGCAAATTGGGCACGGCCACCGTCACGCGCGCGGAACTGTTCCCGCAATAAATCTTCCGTACCGCCTGCGCCAGTTCGCTTGATCTGGCGCAGGCCTTCCGCTGCGCCACCTCCGCCGGCCCATGCCGCGTCCGCTAAACTTCGATGACGGCCAGGCGCTGTCTTGTCTGCCGTTTCAGTGTTCTTCAACCACACTACGGAGACTTTCCCATGTTTAAACAACTTGTATTGGCCGTGGCTACCCTTGCCGCGACAATGGGCCTGGCCATGGCCCAGGTGGACGTCAACAAGGCCGACCAGGCGGCGCTCGACAGCGTCAAGGGTATCGGCCCGGCGACCTCGAAAGCCATCATCGATGAACGCGCCAAGGGACCGTACAAGGACTGGTCCGACTTTGAAACCCGGGTCAAGGGCATCGGCCCGAAAAGCGCCGTCAAGCTGTCCGAAGCGGGCTTGCAGGTCAATGGCCAGGGCAAGGCCGGGGCGGTCAAGCCGGCGGTGAAAGTGGCCGAGAAAAAATAAGCGTTCAGTCGGCAGTTCCTTGCAAGCCGGCCGGCACATTGCCGCGCAAGGTATCGATCACCAGCCGCAGCCGCGCCGTCATGGCGCGCGAGGCGGGCCAGGCGGCGTACAGGGGCAGGCCCGGTCCCGCGTACGCTTCCAGCACCGCTTGCAATTGCCCGCTGGCCAGTTCTTGCTCCACCAGCCAGCGCGGCAGCTGCGCCAGGCCATGGCCGGCCAGCGCCGCCTGCTTGACCGCTTCCAGATTGCCCAGGCGCAGGCGTGCGCTGATTTTCATGCTGAGGTGCACGCTGATGCTCCCGTTGGCCTCGCGCAGTTGCCAGGCTTCCAGCTGCTCATCACGCAGCATGCCGATGCAGGCATGGCCGTTCAAGGCGCCAGGCGTCGCTGGCGCGCCATGCCGCGCCAGGTAGGCCGGCGCCGCGCACACCACCAGCTTTTGCATGCCCAGCTGGCGCGCCGCCAGGCTGGCACTGTCGTCGAGCAGGCCGATGCGCACGGCCAGGTCGCAGCCTTGCTCGGCAAAGTCGACCGGCTGGTTGGAAAAGCGCGCCTCGATTTCCAGCGCCGGGTAATCCCCGGCCAGCTTGAGCAGCAGCGGCATGACCCAGTCGCGCCCCAGCAGCACCGGCACGGCGATGCGCAGGCGGCCCGCAGGCTGCATACGGCGCTCGGCCAGCGCATTTTCCGCCTGTTCCAGTTCCGCCAGCGCCCGCACGCAGCTGTCGTGGAAGGCCAGGCCTTCGTCGGTCAGCGACAGGCTGCGCGTGGTGCGGTGAAACAGGCGCACATCCAGCCGTTGTTCCAGCCGCGCGACGGCCTTGCCCACGCTCGATGGCGACAGGCCCAGCTGCTGTGCGGCGCGGCTGAAGCTGCCGGCCTCGACGGCTTGCACAAAGGCGCGGATGCCGGCAAAGCGTTCATTGGAAATCATGCGGTGCCTTGTAATTGATTCGATCGTCATGGTATCAAATCATGCGAATGAGTGGCCAGACTGCCGCCTTGCCGTCGCCAATAAAATCATGGGCCGAACCAGGCAAGGAACTCCATGAACAACACTTCAAGCAATCGCCGCCGCTGGCTGGCCTTGGCGGGCATCGCCATTGCCAGTTTTCTCGGCTGTATCGATTTCACCATCGTCAATACCGCCATGCCCGCGATCCAGCACAGCCTGCAGGCCGATGTGGAACAGGCGCAATGGATCGTCACCATTTTCGTGATGGCCCTGTCGGCCTGCATGGTGGCCGCCGGCCGCCTGGCCGACCTGCTGGGCCGGCGCCGTTTGCTGTACGCGGGCATGCTGGTGTTTGGCGCGGCCTCGCTGGGCGCTGGGCTGGCGCAGTCGATGGCGGCGCTGATCGCCTGCCGGCTGCTGCAGGGCGTGGCCTGCGCGGCGCTGTACACGACCTCGGCCGCCATCGTCGCCCATGCCTTTCCCGACAGCGAGCGGGGCAGGGCGCTGGGGCTGCTGTTCGCGGCCAATGGGCTGGGGCTGGCGATCGGGCCCGTCGCCGGTGGCCTGCTGGTGGCCAGCCTCGGCTGGCGCTCGGTGTTCCTGCTCAACGTGCCGCTGATCGCGCTGGCCTTCCTGCTGTGCCTGGGCCGGGTGGACGCATCGCGCGGCGTGCGTGCACGTTTCGACGTGGCGGGCTTTGTGCTGCTGGCCGTGGCCTTGCCCTGCCTGCTGCTGGCGATCGCCCAAGGCGGCGCCTGGGGCTGGTGGTCGAGCTTGACGCTGGGCACGGCGGGCGCGGGCCTGGCATTGCTGCTGGTATTCGTGCTGGTCGAGCGCAAGGTGGTATCACCGCTGCTGCAGCCGGGCCTGTTCGTCAACGGGCGTTTCCTGCTGGCCGCGCTGGCCAACTTTTCGCTGGCGTTTTTCTATTGCGCCGCGTTTTTCCTGCTGCCCTTGTACCTGAGCGAAGTGCGCGGCCAGGGCAGTGCCGCCATCGGCTGGCTGCTGTTGCCGGTGACTGCCGTGATGGCTTGCGTGTCGCCGCTGGCCGGGCGCGCCGCCGATCGCCATGGCACGGCGCCGCTGCTGGTGACGGGTTTTGCTTTCCTGGCGCTGTCGGCCGCCATGCAGGCCAGTTTTACAAGCGACTCCGGCTGGACGTGGGTGATCGCGGCGCTGGCTGTCATGGGTATCGGCTGGGGCTGCATCCTGGGGCCGGCCACCGTGGCCGCGCTCGCGTGCGTGCCGCCTGCGCTGGCCAGCGTGGCGATGGGCGCCTCGTGGACCTTGCACAATCTTGGCGCGGCGCTGGGCCTGACGATCGCCAGCATGGTCTTCCAGGCGGCCGGCGGCGCGGCGCACTTCCAGGCCGGTTTCCGTGCCGCGCTGTGGCTGTTGTGCGGGCTTAGTCTGCTGACCCTGGCGCTGCTGCTGGCGGGCTGGCGGCGGCACGGCGCAGCGGCGCCATCAACTGCCCGCCCAGGCTGACCGGCATGGCGGCCTCGATGCCGACCGCCTCGGGCCACGCGCGCGGCAGGTAATGGGTGCCGAACACGCGGTCCAGGAAAGGCAGGGTCGAGGCGTAGTTGCGGTTGATATGGTCGAACTTGCTGTGATGCCAGTGGTGGAAGGCGGGCGTGGCGACCAGCCATTCCAGCGGGCCGAAACGCCAGCGCAGGTTGGCGTGGATAAAAAAGCCCCACACGGTGCCCACCAGCAGCAGCGCCACGGGCGCGGCGCTGCCGGCGGCGCCTGGACCTGCCAGGCCCAGCAGATACAAGGGCGTCATGCCGAACAAACGCGTGACCACCATGTCGACCGGGTGCGTACGGGTATTGGCCAGGAAATACATGTGACTGGTGCTGTGGTGCACGGCATGAAAACGCCACAACCATGGTATTTCATGGCTGAGCCTGTGCCCCCAGTAAGTACCGACTTCGCCGATCAGCAAGCCCAGCGCCACCTTGGCCCATAGCGGCAGCGCGCCCAGCGCGGCGGGCACGGCATCGGGCAGCAGCCGCTGTCCGGCTACCGCGACCAGCGCCAGCGGGGCCGCCAGCAGCAGGGCCGGCAGCAGGCTGCTGAGAAAATAAAAGCCCAGGTCGCCGGCCAGTTCCCGCTTGCTGCGGCCGGCGTGGCGCTGGCCAAAAAAACGTTCCAGCGGCACGAACAGCATGGTCAAGGCGAGCAGCCAGATGCCCAGGCGCAGCACGTCGACGGCCAGGCCGGGCAAATGGGAGAGGATGGCTTGCAGCGAGCTCATGGCGAGATGTGAAAAGTGGAATCAAAGCAAAAAATCCGGACGGGCAAGGCCGGTCCGGATCAGTCTGCGCCAGCGCCCCTTAGACGGCGGCGGCCTTGCGGCGGCGTGCCATGAAGGCCAGCAGGCCCAGGCCGCCCAGCAGCATGCCCCAGGTCGACGGTTCCGGCACGGCCGAGACCAGCGCGACGCCGTCGAGCAGCATGAATGGCGGCGCGCCCGATGGGCCGCCCTTGGCCATAAACGACAGCAATTCGCTGCTGCTGGTGACGGTAAACGTCATGCTGGCCTGCTGCCAGCCGGTGAAACCGTGGCTGGCGTTGGACAGGGAAGCGGTCTGCTGCGTGCTGCCGCCCAGCGACACATCCCAGTAGTTGATCGCGTTGGCGCCGCTGTAGCCGACTTGCTGCGCCGCACCGTAGGAAAAGCTCAGGGTGTAAGCCTGGCCGGCCACCAGGCCGCTGATCTGCTGCGAGACAGGACCGGCAAAATAATCCCAGTCGGCCGCCAGCACATTGCCGCCGGTCGGGCTCACGCCCAGGCCGTTCTGCGATGTCGCGTCGCGGCCACCGTAGGAATTCGGACCCCACAGGGCCAGCGCCGTCTGCGCGGTGGTGCTGTCGATATTGCTGCCGTTCAGGACGAAGTTGTAGCCCTTGCTGGTCCAGTCGGTCAGGTAGGTGCGGTCGGCGCGGGCGGTCGTGCCTTCGTTGATCTGCTTCGAGGTGCCATTGCTGGTCAGCTCGAAATCGCCGTTCTTGACAAGGTTGGTTTGTGCCTGTGCGGCGGTCGTGCTGATCAGGGTAGCGGCGGCCAGCGCCAGCATCACAGTAATATTGCGCATCAAAAAGCTCCAGTAGAGACAGGGGGGAGTACAGACTGTCGGCAAGCTTTTTGGCCAATGTTGGTGTCGCGGCCTTGCGGCCGGTCCTGCTAATCTTGTATATCTAAGACAACTATTATGTCTTGTTGACCAGATTATAGCAGCCTGGACCAGAAACGCGCATGCCATGTCTTGAAAACAACAATTATTTTAATGGCAATAATGATCATGTTAAGTTTTGTGTAGGCCGGCCACGCTGGCCGTGAAGAATGCGAGAATGCCTGCCACGACTATTTTTCGGAGACGGGCAAGATGATCAGGATGTTGACGGGTGTGACGGCGGGCCTGCTGTCAAGCTGGATGGCGGCCGCCGGCGTATCGGCGGCGCCAGTGCAACAGGTTGCCGAGGACCGGCTGCAGCCGGCCATCGTGCAACTGGTGGCCGGCATTTCGCCGCAGCGCATCGAAGCCCATGTGCGCAAGCTGGTCAGCTTCCAGACGCGCCATACCATGTCCGATACGGTGTCCGACACGCAGGGCATCGGCGCGGCGCGGCGCTGGATCAAGGCCGAACTCGAGCGTTGCGGCGCGCAGGCGGGCGGGCGGCTGCAGGTGGCGTTCGACAGCCATGTGACGCCGGTGTCGAAACGCATCTCGCGCCCGACCGAAATCGTCAACGTGGTGGCGACCCTGCCCGGCAGCGACCCGCAGTCGGCGCAGCGCATCTATGTGGTCAGCGGCCACTATGATTCGCGCGCCACCGACGTGATGGACGCCAGCGGCAATGCGCCGGGCGCCAACGACGATGCTTCCGGCACGGCCGCCGTGATCGAAATGGCGTGCGTGATGGCGCGCCAGCAGTTCGACGCGACGCTGGTGTTCATGACGGTGGCGGCCGAAGAGCAGGGCTTGCTGGGCTCCGGCCACTGGGCGCAGCAGGCAAAATTGAAGCAGCTTAATATCGCCGGCATGCTCAACAATGACATCATCGGCAGTTCGCGCGCCGACGACGGCACGGTCGACGGCGGCCAGGTGCGCCTGTTTGCCGAGGGCATCCCGGCGGTGAAGGAAATGAGCGACGGCGTGCGCGGCCTGGTGGCCACCGGTGGCGAAAATGATTCCATCTCGCGCCAGCTGGCGCGCCATGTAAAACAGGTGGGCGAACGCTATGTGCCGGGTTTCAAGGTCAACGTGATCCAGCGCGCCGACCGCTACCTGCGCGGTGGCGACCATATGCCGTTCCTGGCGCAAGGCTATGCGGCGCTGCGCTTTACCGAGCCGAACGAGGATTTCGCGCACCAGCACCAGGATGTGCGGGTGGAAAACGGGGTGCAGTACGGCGACCTGCCGCAATTCGTCGACTACGATTACGTGGCCAAGGTAACGCGCGTCAACGCCGCCGCGCTGGCCTCGCTGGCATTGGCGCCAGCCGCGCCGGCCCGGGTGCAGGTGCGCACGGCCAAGCTGGAAAACGCCACCACGCTGGTGTGGCAGCCGAACACGGAACCGGACCTGGCCGGCTACCGCGTGGTCTGGCGCGCCACCACGGCCGACCAGTGGCAGGGCGCGCAGGACGTCGGCAATGTCACGGAAGCGAGACTGGCGCTGTCGAAAGATAATTACTTCTTTGGCGTGCAGGCGATCGACCGCGACGGCAATGTCAGCGTGGCAAGCTACCCGACGCCGCTACGCTGATCATTTGACGGCGTCGGCCGGCAGCCTGGCCAGGAAGCTGTGGATCTGCGATACCACGGCCGCGCCTTCGCCGACGGCGGCCGCCACCCGCTTGGTCGAGCCGGCGCGCACGTCGCCGATCGCGAACACGCCCGGCACGCTGGTTTCCAGCGCGGCGCGGTCCGGCAGCTCGGCCGGCGAGATGGGCTTGTCGCCGAGCTTGCTGCATTCGGCGCGTGTAACGTCGAAGCCGGTGCGGATAAACCCCTGGGCGTCGACCGCCACGGCGCAGCCGTGCAGCCAGTCGGTATTCGGGTCGGCGCCGACGAACAGGAACACGCGGCGCACGGCGCAATCGGCTTCTTCGCCCGTTTGATTGTTGCGCCAGCGCACCTCGCTCAAGCCATCGTCGTCGCCTTCGAGCGCGATGATTTCCGTGTGCGTGTGCAAGGTGATATTCGGCGTGGCGGCGATGCGCTCGATCAGGTAAGTCGACATGCTGGCGGCCAGCCCGGCGCCACGGATCACCATATGGACTTTGGCGGCATGGCCGGACAGGAACACGGCCGCCTGGCCGGCCGAATTGCCGCCGCCCACCAGGATGATCTCTTCCTGGCGGCACAGCTTGGCTTCGATCGGCGAGGCCCAGTAATAGATGCCGCGCCCTTCATACGTTTTCAGGTTCGCCAGCGAGGGCCGGCGGTAGCGTGCGCCGCACGACAGCACCACGGTGCGGGCGCGCACGGTGACGCCATCGGACAAGGTCAGGCGCAGCGGCCAGCCGTCGCATTCGAGCCTGGCGGCATTGGCGGGAGTGGCCACTTCGACGCCGAATTTCTGTGCCTGCACATAGGCGCGCCCGGCCAGCGCGCGGCCGGAGATGCCGGTTGGAAAACCGAGGTAGTTTTCGATGCGGGCGCTGGCGCCGGCCTGGCCGCCATAGGCGCGCTGCTCGAGCGCCAGCACCGACAAGCCTTCCGAAGCCGCATACACGGCGGTGGCCAGGCCGGCCGGGCCCGCGCCCACCACCAGCACGTCGACAATCTTGTCGCCGGACAGGTCGGGCAGCATGCCCAGGCAGCGGCCCAGGTCGGCGTTGTCCGGATTCTTCATGATCTTGCCGTCCGGGCAGACCACCAGCGGCCATTCCTGCGCCGTCGGCTGGTAGCGCGTGCGCAGCGCGGCCGCGGCCGGGTCGCTGGCCGGATCGAGCACGGTGTGCGGATGGCCGTTGCTGGTCAAGAAGCTTTGCAGCTGGAACATATTCGCATTGCCGCGCGGCCCCACCAGCACCGGCCCGCCCGAGTTGGACTCGATCAGTCCCACGCGGCGCAAGATCAGCGCGCGCACGATGCGCTCGCCCATTTCCGCTTCCGCCACCAGCAGGGCGCGCAAGGATTCCGAACTGACCTCCAGCAATTCCACCGCGCCCACGGCCGCGCCGTTGACCAAGGTGGGCCGGCCCGACAGCTGCGCCACTTCGGCGATGAAGTGGCCCCGGCCCACCTCGCGCAGCAGCGTATCCTGGCCCATGACCTCATGGCGCGTGACGGCGACCCGGCCCGACAAAATGACCAGCATGCCGAAGCTGCTGTTGCCCGCCTGAAACAAGGTGTCGCCATCGGCAAAATGCCTGACCTTGCCGTAGCGCTGCAGGCGTTCGAGTTCGGCGTCGTTGAAGACCGGCGAAATCTGGTGGCTGCGGCCGCGCAGGTCGAGGGTATTGGCCTGGAGCGGATCGTCCGGCGTGGCTTCGGGAATGAATTCGGGTGCGCTGCTGTGCATGGCTGATCCGTCTGGTGGCAAGTGAATAAGCAAATAAGAAAAATAACTGATGCCGGCCAGTCTAGCGCAAGCCCGCGCCGCGTGCCAAAAGCCTGCTGTGCGGCAGCGAAAAATCGCTGTGAGCAAGCATTCATGCGGCCTGGCGCGGCGAGCGTGGATGGCGCTGCGCTGCTGGTCAGCCGCCGCCATCGGCGACACGCGGCCCTGCTTCTCATATTAGAATGGGTCTTTGTTGAATTTACGCGAAGCGACACGATGGCTTACAAGACACTTGAAGATACGATAGGCAATACTCCGCTGGTACGGCTGACACGTTTGCCGGGCGCGGATGCGCTTGCGCGCAACAACGTCATTCTCGGCAAGCTGGAAGGCAATAATCCGGCCGGCTCCGTCAAGGACCGCGCCGCCATGTCCATGCTCAAGCGTGCCGAAGAGCGCGGCCAGATCAAGCCGGGCGACACCCTGATCGAAGCGACCAGCGGCAATACCGGCATCGCGCTGGCCATGGCCGCCGCCCTGCGCGGCTACAAGATGCTGCTGCTGATGCCCGACAATCTGAGCGTCGAGCGGCGCCAGAGCATGGCCGCGTATGGCGCCGATATCTTGCTCACGCCCAAGACCGGCGGCATGGAATATGCGCGCGACCTGGCCGAGCAGATGCAGAAGGACGGCCGCGGCATCATCCTCGACCAGTTCGGCAATGAAGACAATTCGCGCGCCCACTATGAAAGCACGGGGCCGGAAATCTGGCGCGACACCGAAGGGCGGGTCACGCATTTTGTCAGCGCCATGGGCACTACCGGCACCATCATGGGCGTCTCGCGGTATCTGAAGGAACAGAATCCGGCGATCCAGGTCATCGGCGCGCAGCCGGAAGAGGGTTCGCAAATTCCCGGCATCCGCAAATGGCCGGAAGCGTATTTGCCGAAAATCTACGACAAGACGCGCGTCGACCAGATCGAATACGTGAGCCAGGGCGTGGCCGAAAGCATGGCGCGCAGCCTGGCGGCGGAAGAGGGCTTGTTCTGCGGTATTTCAGCGGCCGGCGCCTGCGAAATCGCGCTGCGCATTTCGCAAACCGTCGAGAATGCGACCATCGTGTTCGTGGTCTGCGACCGCGGCGACCGCTATCTTTCTACCGGGGTTTTTCCTGCGTAAATCAAGATGGAACTGAGGGTGGCCAGAACGGCCTGGGAAAGACGGTAACTACCCCCTCCCCATGGCGGGGAGGGAAAACCTGCGTAAGCGGCAGGATCAGCCTTGTGGCGTTTCGCCTTCTTTTGGCTTGAATTGCTTGTCGCTGATGCGGAATTTGTTGCGACGGTCACCCATCAGGTAACGCAGGTCACGAATGCTCAGATCGCTGACTTCGTGCATGCGGATCAACAGCGAAGCGCCGACCGGCAGGCGGTGGTGGCGGATTTTGCTGATGACTGGCGGCGCCACTTCGAGTGCGCGCGACAGGGCTGCGTCATTTTTCAGGCGCAGGTTTTCGATCAGGGTGTCGAGTAATCTGTTGGGGTTGTATTGCAACAGATCGTCGGAGTCCGAATCGCTGTTCATATCAATGCCGACTTGATTTGTCATGATGTTGTTTGTTCCTTCTGTAGTTGCACTGCAAAGTAAAAACACTCGGAGCTCGCTCTTGCTGCGTTCATGTTCATTCTTTACTAAAAGGAACGAATTCACACATGGTACGATCCGGGATACAGTTTTTCATAATATATACACAATTGTACAGCAGGATTTAGTTTCAGGTTAGAAAGTGTGACAATCGTGTGACACCCCTGATTTTTGTTGTCTTGCTGCAACAGCCATGTATTCTTTACCATTTACATGATAGACCAAAAATTGTACTTTGACAAAAGTTAAGTGAAAAACCATTTCCAATTTTGATGCTGTCGGATCGCTCGCGAGTTCAGCGAGCGCGATGCTGATCAGTGCACCATAAACATGTTCCTGAGCCGCTACAATCGCGCTTACGCTTTCTTACAAGTAACATTATAACTTTACACCGACTTCTGGTTAGCGAGCGCGCGCTTCGCTGACAGCCTTGCCCAGATCGACGACAGACATAGCATAGAAGTAACTTCTGTTGTACTGAGTTATAGCAAAGAAGTTATTGCTTGCCAAGCTGTACTCTGTTGCTTCTGAGCCATTTTGCAAGTCGATCAAACCGTACAACATATTCTGTGGCGGTGCCGCCACGCTGCTCACGCCGGCCTGCTGCAGCTCTGCCAGAGGGAATTTTGCTTCCAGTCCCTGGCCGAGGAATCTTTCCCAGGCGCGGTTCGGCGACACCGTCACGGGATACACGCTGGTGGCCGGATCGTCGCGTTTCCAGCCATGTTCGACCAGGAAATGGGCCACGCTGCCGATCGCGTCGGCCGTCGAGTTGCGCAGGTCGATGTGACTATCACCATCGAAGTCCACTGCATATTTCATGATGCTGCTGGGCATGAACTGGGGCAGGCCGATGGCGCCCGCATACGATCCCAGCAGTGTCAGCGGATCGATGCCGTCCTTGCGCGCGAACAGCAGCGCGTTTTCCAGTTCGCCCTTGAAGAAGGCCATGCGGGCCGTGTGGTTCGGGCTTTCGGGATAGGAAAACGCCAGCGTGGTCAGCGCGTCGAGCACGCGGAAGCGCCCCGTATTGCGGCCATACACGGTTTCCACGCCGATAATGCCGACGATGATATTGGCCGGCACGCCATAGTCGCGTTCGGCGCGCGCCAGCGCCTCGGCGTTCTCGTTCCAGAACTTCACGCCAGCATTGATGCGCACCGGTTCGATAAAGCGCGCGCTGTAGGCCTGCCAGTTCTTCGGCTTGCCCGGTGGCGCGGGTTTCATCAGCTGCACCGTGGTGTCCACGTAGCGCACCTTGCCGATCAGCACATCGAGTTCAGCGCGGTCAAAACCGTGCTTGGCGGCCATTTCGTCGAGAAAGGCGCGCACCTCGGTCCAGCTGGCGTAGTTGACGAATTCGCCTTCGAAGTCAAACTTGGCGGGCGCCTTTTTGGCGGCGGGCTTGTTGGCGTCCTGTCTGGTGCCCTGTTTCGCGGCCTTGATCGCCCGGGCACGGTCGGCGGCGGAAATCTGGCTGTTTTCCGCAGCATGCGTCATGGAGGAGCCGGCCAGCAGCAGGGACATCAAGAAAGCGGAGGTGGTCGAGGTAGTGGTAGGCAAGAAGCGTCTCATCGGCATAGTGTTAACAGGCGGCGCAAGGTGCGCCGCGCACGGGTGTGTTCGTCTGGGTTGGCATTACCATACTTCATCGCGGCATAGATAGCCAGAAAGCGCGCCATCGCGTCGTGCGCGCGCGGCGACGCCGGGCTGGCCGCCAGCCGTGCAGCATAACCGTGCGGCCCTTCGTGCGGCGCACGGCTGTGTCCGCGACGCGCCTGCTGGCGGCAAAAACGCGCATATAACTGGTCGAGCGCGGCGCCCGGATGCCGGGCCGGGCGCTGGCGCCACCAGAGCAGGGCGCCGGCCAGCGCCGCCAGCGCGGCCAGCAGGGCGCAAGCGATCGCGACCTGCCTGGCCGGCAGCGCCAGCACGGCGTCGACCATGGCGCGCTGGCGCTCGGGCGTGTAATCGAGCACCCAGCGTTGCCAGCCCTGTTCGGCCCGCTGCCAGGCATGGCCCAAGGTGTCCAGCGCCTGCCAGCTACCGGCCCGCGCCGGCACGGGCGGCAATGCCGCGTCCAGGTTGCGCTCGGTGCGCATCGGCGCCACCTGGCTGGTCGGGTCGATGCGTATCCAGCCCTGATCGGGCAGCCAGACTTCGCTCCAGGCATGGGCGTCGGACTGGCGCACCGTGACCGATCCTGCCGCGTCGTCGCGCAAGCCGCCCTGGTAGCCGGTCACCACGCGCGCGGGGATGGCCATGGCGCGCATCAGCACGACAAAGCTGCCCGCATAGTGTTCGCAAAAGCCGGCCCGGGTGCGGAACAGGAAGTCGTCGACGCCGTCCTTGCCCAGCAGCGGTGGCTGCAAGGTGTAGCGGAACGGCGCCGCGCTGAAATGGGCCAGCACGGCGGCGATCGCCGCCTGCTGCGTGGGCTGGCCGGCGCGCATTTGCCGCGCCCAGGCCAGGCTGCGCGGATTGGCGCCGGGCGGCAGCGCCAGCCATGGCTGCTTTTGTTGCGGCGTCAGCTGGGCCTGCAGCCGGTAGCGGATTTGTGAACTGGCGCGGTAGCGCACGGCGGTGGCGATGGGCTGGACGGTCAGCACTTCCAGCGCCGGCGACACCACATAGGGGTTGCCGGGCAGGCGCTCTATGCTGCGCGGCAAGTCCAGCGCAAAGATGCGCCGCTGGCCGCTGGGCAGCAGATCGACCTGGTAGTCGAGGCGTTCGCCGGCCAGCGCGATATCGATCTTGCCCTGCGTCTCGGGCGCGGCGCTGCGGGTCCAGCTGGCGCCGTCGTAGTTGCCCAGCACCACGCCGCGCCAGTACAGCGCGGTTTGCGGCGGCAGCGCAGTCGTGAAATGCGCGGTGAAGACGGGATCGTCGGACAGGGCCAGTTGCGCGATCGCGCCCGGTTGCATGCTGTCGGACAATCCCGTCGTGCCGTGCGCGCCCATGCCGGCCCCACCCCACAGCGGGTCGGCCAGGCGCGGCATCATGAAAAACAGCAGCGCCGACAGCGGCAGGGCCAGCGCCAGCATGCGGCCCAGCAGGCGCCAGCGCGCCGGCCAGCGCGGCTGTGCGGGGCCATAGTGAAACGACAGCAGGGCCGCCAGCAGCACGATCACGGTGGCCAGCATCCAGGCCGCGCTGAGCAGGCCCTGGGCATGGAAGAAATTGGCCATCAGCAAAAAAAAGCAGATGAAGACCAGCACGAAGACATCGCGCCGGCCATGCATTTCCAGCGATTTCAGCGACAGCAGCAGGGCCAGCATGGCCACGCCGGGATCGCGCCCGAGCAAGGTGCCGAAGCTGATATGCACGCCGCTGATGCCCAGCATGGCCAGCAGCATCAGCCAGCCCAGCGGCGGCTGGCGCCCACCGCGCACGGTGAGTGCGGCGCGCCACAGCAGCGGCACGGCGGCGGCCACCGACAGCCATGGCGGAAAATGCCCGGCGTGCGGCGCCAGCACCATGGCCACCGCCAGGAGCAACAGCAAGATATCGGCCCGCTCGCGCGGCATCTCACGCAGCCAGCCCATCATGGTGCTGCCTGCGGCAAGCCATGCAGCGCCAGCGCGCGCAGGCAGGCGTCCAGGTGCAACCGGCCCTGGCCTGGCGCGATCAGCATCTGCTCCAGGCGCAAGCCATATGGCAGATGCAAGCGCTCGGCCGCCAGAACCCAGGCGCACAGGCGCGACAGCCGCGCTTCCACGCCCAGTTGCGGCGGCAGGGCGGCGTAGTCGAGCAGCAAGTCGTCCTGGTACTGGCCGCCACCGATATCCTGGAATTGCTTGCTGTATAAATGGTCATCGTCGTGGCGGGCGATATGGCGCCAGGCCAGGCGCCGCAGCGGGTCGCCGCTCTGGTAGGCGGCGACGCCCGCCAGTTCCGGTTGTTGCAGGTGGGACGCAGTCATGATCATGGGCAGCGGCGGCGCCGCTTCTTCCGGGCAGGGATAGACCAGCACCCGCGCTTCCGGCTGCCAGTGGCACCAGGCGTGGAACAGGCCCAGCGGGAAGTTGCTCGACAGCCGCACGGCGGGCGCCGCCAGCCAGCCCCGTTCACGGGCAGGTACCAGCACGTTGACGCTGGCGGCGCCGCCAGCGTCCACGTCGACCAGTTCCGGCGCCGCCTGCGGCAGGGCCGCCAGCACGGCGATCGCATGGCGCGGGCGGGCGCTGCGGTTGATCAGGCGCAGCTCGAAGCGGGCCTTGCCGCCGGCGGCCACCATGGTGCCCGGCGTGGCCGACAGCGCCAGTCCGGCCAGGTTGCGGCTGGCAAACAGCATGTCGGTGATGGCGCAGGCGACGGCGAACCAGGTCAGCGCATGGCCCAGGGCCAGCTGGTAATTGACGGCTGCGATCCACAGCGCCAGCAGCAGCAAGGCGAACGCCAGGCCGGCGCGCGAGGGCCGGATATGCACGCGGTGCGCGCCCAGCCAGGGGCGCGCGGGCAGCAGGGAGGCGCGCCGCATGGCTCAGGCAGGCGTGGCCAGCAGCAATTGCCGCAGCAGCGCAGCGCTGCTCTGGCCGCCTTGCCGTGGACGCAGCCGGTGCGCGCAGACCGGCAGCAACACGGCCTGCACATCGTCGGGCGTGACGTGGTCGCGTCCGGCCAGCGCGGCCCAGGCGCGCGCTGCCTGCAGCAGGGCCAGCGCGGCGCGCGGGCTCAGGCCTTCGGCAAACAGCTCGCCGCCGCGGGTGGCGTGCACCAGCGCCAGCACATAGTCGGCCAGCACGCCGGCGACGTGAAGTTGCCGCAGCGCCGCCTGCATTGCCAGCAATTGCCCCGCCTGCAGCACGGGCGCCAGTGTTTGCAGCATGGCGCGCCGGTCCAGTCCCAGCAGCAGCGCCCGCTCGGCGGCCGGGTCCGGGTAGCCGAGGGTGATGCACATCAGAAAACGGTCCAGCTGCGATTCGGGCAGCGGAAAGGTGCCGGCCTGGTGCTGGCAGTTCTGCGTGGCGATCACGAAGAACGGTTGCGGCAGCGCATGGGTGACGCCGTCCAGGCTGACCTGCCGCTCCTCCATCGCTTCGAGCAGGCCCGACTGCGTCTTTGGCGTGGCGCGGTTGATCTCGTCGGCCAGCAGCACTTGCGTAAACAGCGGGCCGGGGTGGAACACGAAGCTGGCGCTGGCGCGGTCGTAGACCGACATGCCGGCCACGTCGGCCGGCAGCAGGTCGCTGGTAAATTGCTGGCGCTTCCATTGCAGCCCCAGCGACATGGCCAGCGCCTGGGCCAGCGTGGTCTTGCCCACGCCGGGCACATCCTCGATCAGCAGATGGCCGCCGGCCAGCAGGCAGGCCAGGGCCTGGCGTATCTGCACATCCTTGCCGACGATCACCTCGCCGACCTGGCGCGCGGCCTGGTGTAATGTTGAAAACATGGAACCCTTGTCGTCGTACTGGCAATTATTTAATGTGCAATCGCTAGCGCCGGTCAAATCCTGCGCCTGCCACCGCGCCCGCGGGCAGCGTGTCCGTGGTAGATTATGCGATGGAGACCATGACGGCGCGGGCCAGCCTGTGATTTTACCTGCGTGGACAGAGACAAAGCGAACAAGTACAAAGAATGAGCACAGCTATTTATACCCATCCCGATTGCCAGCGCCATGAAATGGGCGACTGGCATCCCGAATCACCGGCCCGTTTGCAGGCCATCAGCGACCAGCTGATCCTGGCCCATATCAGCGACCTGGTCGAACACCGCACGGGCGCCTGCGCGCAGCTGTCCGATATCGAACGCAACCACAGCGCGACGGCCATCGGCCTGGTGCGCGACAATGTGCCGCCAGCGGGCGACTACTATCCGCTCGACGGCGATACCCTGCTCAACGCGCACAGCTACCAGGCGGCGCTGGCGGCGGCCGGTTCCGCCATTTCCGCCACCGACGCCGTGATCGATGGCGAGATCGCCAATGCGTTCTGCGCCATCCGTCCGCCCGGCCACCATGCGCGGCCCAGCGAACCGATGGGTTTCTGCCTGTTCAACAATATCGCCATCGCCGCCAAGCATGCGCTCGACGTGCGCGGGCTGGAGCGGGTCGCCATCGTCGACTTCGACGTGCACCATGGCAATGGCACGGCCGAATCGGTGGCGCACGATCCGCGCATCCTGATGGTCAGTTTTTTCCAGCACCCGTTTTATCCCTACAGCGATGTCGAGTCCTACACCGACACGCGGGTCAACGTGCCGGTGCCGGCCCGCTCGAAAGGCGACGTGGTGCGCCAGCTGGTGCTGGACCACTGGCTGCCGGCGCTGCACCGCCAGCGGCCGCAGATGGTGTTCATTTCCGCCGGTTTCGACGCCCACCGCGAAGACGACGTGGGCGGCATGGGCCTGGTCGAGGCGGATTACAGCTGGCTGACGCAGCAGATGATGGCGGTGGCCAAGCAGTATGGCGAAGGGCGCATCGTCAGTTGCCTGGAGGGCGGCTACAACCTGTCGTCGCTGGGGCGCAGCGTGGCGGCCCATGTCAAGGCGCTGGCGGAGCTTTAAAAGATGGACAGGCGGGTGCTGGTATTCAGGTGGCGGTGGGTCTGGAAATCGCAGGCGTCGCCGGCCATGAAGGCGCGCCAGGCCTGCGAGTAGACGGCGGCCGACTTGTCGGCGTCGAAGCTGTCCAGGTGCAGCATGTCGCGGTGGTGCTTGATTTCATTGACCAGCTGGTCGTACAGCGCCTGCAGGCCGGCCGTATCGGCGCTCTGGCGTTTCAAACGCTCTTCCAGCGCGGCGACATGCAATGGCGATTGCCGGCCCGTGTCTTCCCTCATCATGATGCTCATACCCTTCGCTTGCTTCAATATACTATTGTTAAATTGAAACAATTACCTTTCATTCAAGAGGCGATATTAAAACACATTTTTATTGCTAAAAGTAAATATTAAAATCCTTTCGGCAATATTTACATGGTTTTAAGCGCTGGCGTGGCGGCATGTTCTTCGTCGGCGTAGCTGAAGGTCAGCAAGGTATCGTCATTCCAGCTGCTGTCGTGCAGCGGCGGCGTGTAGCGGTTGCGGTCGTCGCTCAAGGGCAGGCGCACGCTGCGTTCGCCCGAGCGCAGCAGTACCCCGGCCAGGGTGCGGCCGGCCGGATACGGCACGCTGATCATGGCCGAATGGCAGGGGCCGCCGGCCAGCTTGAACAGGTTGCGGCGCATGAACGGCAGGGCGTCCTGCTCCACCGCCCAGCGCACCTCGCATTCCAGGCGCAAGTCGCCCAGGCGGCGCACATTGGCCGGCAGGCCCGGCGTGACGATGCTGGGGCGCCAGCGCACCGAGCTGCGCTTCCTGTTGCTGACCAGGTCGGCGTTCGCGTCAAACGCCGTCTTGTCACGCGCCAGGGCGAACGTGCCGTCGTTGGCCAGCGGAATCGCGATCGACAGATTGTCCGCTTCCAGGCGCAGGGTGGCGCCCGTCATCGAGACGGCGGGCGTGGCGGCCAGCAGCTTGAAGCGCAGCGGCGCGGTGGGCGCCAGGCGTTGATGATCGGCATACGCGTCGAGTCCCTTGAGCATGGTGCGATACGGCTGCAGGTCGGGGTCCGCCGTGCCGCGCACGTCGACGATCTGTTCGGCGTGGCTGTCCAGCGGCGCGCCGGCGTCTTGCGCCTGGGCGGGTGACAGGCAGCAGGCCAGCAGGGCAAGCAGGGACAGGCGGGCAAATGGCATGGGGCGGTCGGGGTCGGGGACGGTGGGCGCAGGCGCAGGAGCGCGGATGTTAGCATCATGGTTAGCATGGAATTATCACCAATTGTCTCGTTCAGCGACGAACGGCGTGCGTCGGCGCCGGTAAACAGGACGCTGCGCCGTCAACCACGTAAAATAGCGGATTGACTGAACGATTTTGAAGGCAAGAGCATGGCGATACAATGGTACCCAGGACATATGAACGCGGCCCGCAAGAAAGCGGCCGAGACCATGGAAAACACCGACCTGGTGATTGAAGTGGTCGACGCGCGCCTGCCGGCAGCCAGCTGCAATCCCATGGTGGACGAGCTGCGCCTGTTCCGCCAGCGCCCCTGCCTGAAGATCCTCAACAAGACCGACCTGGCCGACCCGGCCGCGACCGCCGCCTGGGTGGCGTACTTCAATGCCCAGGAAGGCGTGACCGCGTATGCGATGACGACCAAGAAACCGGGCGACGTGGCGCGCATCCCTGAATTGGCCAAGTCGCTGGCGCCGCACCGTGGCGTACCGACGAAGCCGCTGCGCATCATGATCATGGGCATCCCCAACGTGGGCAAGTCGACCCTGATGAATGCGCTGCTGAAAAAGCGCGTGGCGAAAGTGGGCGACGAGCCGGCCGTGACGAAAATGCAGCAAAAGCTGTACCTCGACAAGAACACCATCCTGGTCGACACACCGGGCATGCTGTGGCCGAAGATCGCCATCCCCAGCGACGGCCTGATGCTGGCGGCCAGCCATGCGATCGGCTCGAATGCGCTGATCGAGGAAGAAGTGGCCGTGTTCCTGGCCGAGGAATTGCTCAAGCGCTATCCTGACCTGCTGGCGACCCGCTACGGCACCAAGATCGGCGAAGTGGACGCCATCGCCGTGGTCGAAGGCATTGCCGCCAAGCGCGGCTTCCGCATCAAGGGTGGCGACTACGATTTCGAGAAAGCCTCGCACACCTTGCTGCTGGACTACCGCAGCGGCATCCTGGGACGCATCTCGCTGGAAACACCGGACACGCGCGCGGCGCTGCTGGCACAGCATGCGGCCGAGATGGCGGAAAAAGCCGCGGTTGCGGCGGCGATCGCGGCTGAAAAGGCGAAAAATGCGGCGCGCGGCAAGCGCGGAACGTAATCTGCCGTTGAAGTAAAAAAGCGCCGCGAACATTGCATGTCGCGGCGCTTTTTTTGGCTATGTCATCGAAAGCAGTGGGAACGCCAAGCCGTTGCCGAGGTCTAACTGATCAGGTATTTCCTTCCCGGAGCCGATCGTGGACACAGCCCAGTGGCAGATCTTCACCCAACAATTTTCACAACTATCGCATCGCCAGCGTATTGCCAGCAGCAGCTTGTTGCGCAGCGGCGCGTCGCAGGATCCGGCTGTTGCCCTGATTGAGCAGACAGCACAAGCGCAACTGCATTGCCCCGCCTGCCGATCGACCCATTTCCACCGCCACGGCCAGGCCCACGGCCTGCAACGCTATCGCTGTGTTCCTTGTGGCAAAACGTTCAACGCCTTGACGGGCACGCCGCTGGCACATTTGCACCACAAGGAGCGATGGCTGTCCTATGCGGATTGTTTGCTGAATTCGTTTTCGGTGCGCAAGGCCGCCGCGCAAGTGACTATTCATCGCAACACCAGCTTTCGCTGGCGCCATCGTTTTCTCGCGCTCGCCAGGACCGACCGGCCACGCTGCCTGCACGGCATTACCGAGGCCGACGAAATATATGTGCTGGAGTCGCAGAAGGGTTCACGGCATCTGACGCGACCGGCACGCAAGCGAGGTGGGGCTGCCCGCAAGCGCGGCATTTCGGATGAGCAAGTGTGCATCCTGGTGGCGCGTGACCGCACCGGGCAAACCGTCGATTTTGTTACGGGCCTGGGCCAGCTGACCAAGGCCAGGCTGCACGCCTGCCTGCCGCCGGTGATCGACCGCGACATTTTGTTGGTCAGCGATGGCCATCCGGCCTATCCCGTGTTTGCCAGGGAGATCGGCATCCAGCATGAAGCCGTCAACTTGCGGGCCGGCATCCGTGTGCGCGGCACGGTGCACGTGCAGAATGTCAACGCGTATCACAGCCGGCTGCGTGGCTGGCTGCGCCCCTTTCATGGGGTCGCGACGCGCTATCTGCCCAACTACCTGGGCTGGCGCTGGATACTGGACGCCAGGAGAATTTTGTCCCCCGAAAGCTTGCTCAGGGCCACTTTGGGGACATTCCCACATTTAATGGTGACATAGCCCTTTTTTTATGCGGCGGCGGCGCCAAACCTGAAACTGCTCACCGCCAGCGCGCCAAAAAAATCATCCTCGTGGTACACCACCTGCGCCGCCTCCTGCTCGGCCGCGCCCAGCGCCACCATCAGGGGCAGCAGATGGTCTTCGCGCGGATGGGCCTGGCGTGCGCCCGGTGCCTGGTCCCAGGCCAGCAGCTGCGCCAGGCGCTCGGCCGGCGGCAGGGCCATGGCGTGGCGCAGCCAGGCGTCGAACTGGTGCGAGGCGACGGCGCCGGGCTGGCCGAACTGGCGCAGGTTATGGTAGGACAGACCACTGCCCAGTATCAGCACGCCCTGCCGGCGCAGGCTGGCCAAGGCGCGGCCCACCTCGACGTGGGTCAGCGCATCGTAGCCGTGCTTCAGCGACAGTTGCACCAGCGGCATGTCGGCCTGCGGGTAGATCGGGAACAGGGCGCTGAAAGTGCCGTGGTCAAAACCCCGTTCATGGTCGAGGCGGGCAGGGTGGCCGGCCGCGTCGAGCAGGGTTTTCACGTGTGCCGCCAGCTCGGGCGCGCCGGGCGCCGGATACCGGATCTGATAGGTGTGCGGCGGAAAACCCGAGTAATCGTAGATCATGCCGGGCTGCGGGCTGGCCGAGACCAGGAATTGCGGCCCTTCCCAGTGGGCCGTCACCACCAGCACGGCTTTGGGGCGCGCGCCGATCTGGCGCGGAATATCCTGCAGCGAGGCTTCGAGCACATCGTAGCGGCCGCCGAACTGGTCTTTCATGAACGGCCACGGGCCGCCGCCGTGCGACAGGAAATAGGTAGGGAAGGCAGGGCTGGACATGGCGGCTCCGATGGTGGATGGCTGGGAATGCTCCTACTATAGTCATGCGCCACAAGTTGATCAAGACGCCAAATATTGATATATCATTGCCGTTTTGTTGATGATGGAATCCGATGGATACCTTGCGCAGCATGCGCGTGTTTCGCGCCGTGGTGGAGCTGGACAGTTTCGTGCGCGCCAGCGAGCGCCTGGGGCTGTCGCCGGCCATGGTCAGCAAGCACGTGATGCACCTGGAGCGCCATCTCGATGCCCGCTTGCTCAACCGCAGCAGCCGCCACCTGAGCCTGACGGAAATCGGCAAGGTGTATTTCGAGCAGTGCCGCGAGATGCTGGACAATCTCGATGAAGTCGAAGCGACCGTCGGCCGCACGACGGTGGTGCCGCGCGGCATGCTGCGCCTGAGCGCGCCGGTCTGGTTCGCCAACCCCATTTTTACACGTACCCTGGCCGCCTACCGCGAGCGCTTTCCGGAAGTGAGCTTCGATATCGACCTCAGCGGCAGGGTGGTGAACCTGGTGGAAGAAGGTTTCGACCTGGCACTGCGCGTCAGCCAGGCGCCGTCGCCGGCCCTGATCGCGCGGCCGGTCGGCAAGGTGATGTTTTACCTGGTGGCCGCGCCGGCCTACCTGGCCCGTTTTGGCACGCCGCGCGTGCCGCAGGAGCTGGCCGCGCACGCCATGATCAGTTATTCCTTGATGGCGACAGGAAATGAACTGCCTTTCGACGGGCCGCAGGGCACCCTCAAGGTCAAATTCCAGCCGGTCCTGCAATCGAATAATGAAAGCCTGCTGCATGCGGCCGCGCTGGACGCCATGGGCATTGCGCTGCTGCCCTCGTGGCAGGCCGATGCCGACCTGGCGGCCGGCCGCCTGGTGCGCCTGTTCGGCGACTACACCCTGGTCGGCGGCAAGGTCCACGCCGTCTACACCAGCCGCCGCTACCTGTCGTCGAAAGTGCGTACCTTTATCGATTTCCTGGCCGAAGAAGGCCGGCTGGGTGGCTAACGACGATTGCGTAGGTTGTCATGTTGCAAGCCCTGAGTATAATAAGGCGCCTTTGCCGTATCGTTCGGCGCCGCATACTATCCAGCCCGCCGCCATGATGCCTGCCCTGTCCACCCTGATGATTGCCGTCCGCACCGTGCTGTTGTGTGGCCTGGCCATGCCGGTGCTGGCACAGCAGGCACAGCGCGATGGCGCGCCTGCCGCTCCTGTCACCTCGGGCGAATTGTCGGCCGAAGTGGGCGAGCATGGCCAGCGCAGCGGGCATGCCAGCGTGGCGCGCGACCAGCAGGGCTGGTCGCTCGATGCCGCGCTGGACCTGGTGCGCAATGGCAATTACCGCGATGGCAGCGTGTTTCTTGAGCGTAGCGCCAGCCTCGGCGCGGAATGGAAATCGCGCCAGGGCCGGTTCGGCTTCAGTGCCGACAAGGTCGAGCAGGAAACCCGCTACCCCGCGCCATTCACCGCGCTGAAGGCGCTTGCCTGGCCGCTGGCCGCCTGGCCGGACGACCGCTACCGCTACGACGTGGCACGCGCCAGCGCTTTCGTGCAGCGCTATGTCGGCAACATGGAGCTCGGCGTGGAAGCGACCCTGCGCGAAAAGCGCGCGCAGGCCACCTATGCCGGCGACACCGGCAGCGATGTGTCGTCGTACCGCAGCCGCCAGCTGCAACTGGCGCCGCGCCTGCGCCACTATGGCAAGCTGGGCACGGTCGGCACCGATACCGAAATCGGCGTCGACCTGATGCAATGGGAGCGCCGCACGGCGCGCTCGACCGAAGACAGCGCCAGCGACCTGACGCGCCGCCAGCATGCGCGCGCGCTGCTGCTGCGCGAAGAACTGGCGTTTGGCGGCGTGCATGCGCCGCGCCTGCTGCTCGGCCTGCGCCGTGAACAGTTTCATCTCGACCCGTCGGACTTGCCGGCCGGCGGCAGCGACTGGGAAAACCAGCGCGCCTGGGACCTGCAGGGCAGCTTTCTGCTGCGTCCCGACACCAGCGTGTATGCCAAGACGGCGCGCAGCTACCGTATCGATGACGATGGCTATACCAGCGCCGGCTACCGGCCGCTGGCGGGCCAGCTGCGCTACCAGCGCGAAGTGGGATTGAACTGGAGCGGCAAGGACCGCAGCGCATCGCTGCGCCTGTTCAGCGAGCGCCTGGTGACCAGGATCGTGTTCGACCAGAGCCTGGTGGAACTGAACCAGCAGGGTTTTGCGGGCAACCTGGAGCCGGCCCGGCGCGACGGCGTGGCGATCGAGGCCAGCATGGCGCTGTCGCCGGCCTGGCGCATCGAGGGCCAGCTGCAGCAGGCGCATGCCCGCTATGACGACTATCCGTACGACGGCGCCGATATCGCGCTGGTGCCCAAGACGCTGGCCACGGCCCGTCTGTACTGGACGCCGCCCGGCCGCAGCAGTGCCGACCTGGGCGTGCAGTGGCTGCGCGCCCTGCGCTATGGCAATGACTTCGACAACAGCTGCCTGGCGCAGGTGCCGGCGTTTGCCACGGTTGACGGCCACTATGCCTACAAGGCCGGCGCCTGGCAGCTGGAACTGGCGGCCAGCAACCTGACCGACCGCCGCCATTATGGCGATGCGCGGGCCTGCCGCTCGAGCATTTACCAGAACGATACGCGCCAGTTGCGCCTGTCGGCGCGCTACCAGTTCTGAGTCCGGGCCGCCCCGGTACTTAAACAGGGCTTAAGCGGCATGGTGCACGGGCCGCCGCCGGCCTTTTTTGACATCGGCCCTCGATGCAAGCGCGCAAAAAATGGTAACCTCGCACTGTTCACGATTACTATGATGAAGGATATGACCATGCGTTTCCCGCGCTTCCTGCGTTCCCTGTTGAGCCCCGTGCTTGCCGCTACTTTTCTCCTCGCCGCCAGCGGTGGCGCAATCGCCGCCGATACGGGCTTTACCACGCTGGCCACGCCGCAGCGCAGCGACACCGGCAAGAAAGTGGAAGTGGTCGAGTTCTTCATGTACTCGTGCCCGCACTGCAATGTGCTCGATCCGCTGATGCATGACTGGGTCAAGAAACAGGGCGACAAGATCGCCTTCCGCCGCGTCCATCTGGCTTTCTCGGGCCCGAAAGATCCGCAGGCGCATGCCTACGCCACCCTGGAAACCATGGGCGTGCTGGAGCAGTACCACGACAAGATCTTCCGCGCCATCCACGTCGAGCGCAACCGCCTGATGACCGACGGCGCCATCCTTGACCTGCTGGTCAAGAACGGCATCGACAAGGCGAAATACCTGGAAATGTTCAACTCTTTCGGCGTCCAGACCAAGCTCAAACGCAACGAGCAGCTGATCACCGCCAGCAAGATCGACAGCGCGCCGACCATCGTCATCGATGGCCGTTTCGTGACCTCGCCGGCACAGCTGTCGCGTCCGGGCCAGTCCGAGCGCCAGACCCAGGAAGCGACCTTGCGCGTGATGGATGAACTGGTGGCGCGCACCCTGAAAGAGCGCGGTGGCGCACCCGCGCCGGCGAAGAAATAAGCCATGAAACAGCTGCCCTGGACCTTGTGCGCAGTCGCCCTGGCGCTCGTCGCCTGGCTGGCGCTGGCCGTCGTCAATGTGGAAAACCAGCGCAACGCGCTGGCCAGCAAGGCCTGCGCCGAAGCCGACGCGCGGTGCCTGGCGGCCGCGCAGTCGCGCGCGCACTGGTGGCAGCACCTGGCGTATGCGATGACACACGTGCGGCCTTGATCGCCGCAGCAGTACCCCACCAGCCCGCCCAGTGCGGGCTTTTTAACATCATGGAGCAACGATGAAAGAAGTCATCCTGATCACCGGCAGCAGCCGCGGCATCGGCGCGGCCACCGCCCTGCTGGCCGCGCGCCAGGGCTATGCGGTCTGCATCAACTATGTGCGCGACGCGCAGGCGGCGGAGGCGCTGTGCGCGCAGATACGCGCCGAAGGCTTTGAAGCGATCGCGGTGCAGGCCGACGTCGGCCAGGAAGCGGACGTGGAACGGCTGTTTCGCGAAGTCGATGCGCGCCTGGGCACGATCACCGCGCTGGTCAACAATGTGGGCGTGCTGGAGCAGAAGTGCCGGCTGGTCGATATTTCGGTGCAGCGCATGGAGCGCGTGCTGCGCACCAATGTGATCAGTTATTTCCTGTGCTGCCAGCAGGCCGTGCGGCGCATGTCGACCGCCAACGGCGGGCAGGGCGGGCGCATCGTCAATGTGTCGTCGGTGGCCTCGCGCCTGGGCGGCAGCGCCGAATATGTCGACTATGCGGCCTCGAAAGGCGCGGTCGACACGCTGACCATCGGCCTGGCGAAAGAGGTGGCGCCGGAAGGCATCCGCGTCAACTGCGTGCGGCCCGGCCTGATCTTCACCGAGATCCACGCTTCGGGCGGCGAGCCGGGCCGGGTGGCGCGGCTGGAGGCTGGCGTGCCGATGCAGCGCGGCGGCCAGCCCGAGGAAGTGGCCGAAGGCATCTTGTACCTGCTCAGTCCTGCCGCCAGCTATGTGACGGGAGTGTTCCTGGACGTCGCCGGCGGGCGCTAGGCTTTGGCTTTTTGCGGCGCCGGCGCCGGCGCCGAATGCGGCGTGATCACCACGGTGCAGGTGGTGCCGGCCACCAGTACCTGATTTGCCGGCAGCTGGTCGATATGGATGCGCACCGGCACGCGCTGGGCCAGGCGCACCCAGTTGAAGGTGGGGTTCACGTCGGCCAGCAGTTCGCGGCCGGTGGCGGCGTCGCGGTCGGTGATGCCGCGCGCGATGCTCTCGATATGGCCGTGCAGGGTGCCGCCGCTCATCAGGTTCATTTCCGCCTTGTCGTCCTGGGCCAGCATGGCCAGCTTGGTCTCTTCGAAGTAGCCCACGACGTAGTACGAGGCGCTGTCGATCACCGCCAGCTTGGGCGCGCCGACGGCGGCAAAGTCGCCCGTGTGCACGTTCAGATTGGTGACATAGCCATCGACCGGGGCGCGCACGGTGGTGCGCTCCAGGTTCAGTTGCGCCAGGCTGCGTGCGGCCAGCGCGCCCTGCACCTGCGAAGTGGCCGAGCTGGCGGCAAACGCCGCCGTTTCGCGGCTTTCGGTCGAGACGATGCTGGCGTCCAGGCTGGCGCGGCGCTGCGCTTCCTTGCCGCGGCGGCCCAGTTCCGTGCGCTGCGCGGCCAGCGCGGCCTCGGCCTGGGCCAGCGCGCTCGCATAGCGTTCCTTGTCGACCACGAACAGCACGTCGCCCTTGTGCACCACCTGGTTGTCGCGCACCAGTACCTGCGTGACGGTGCCGGCCACGTCGGCGCTGATATTGATCACGTCGGCCTTGATGCGGCCGTCGCGCGTCCATGGCGATTCCATGTAGCGATCCCAGACGGTCTTGCCGATCCAGAGGGCGGCGGCGAGCAGCAGCAGCGTGATTGCGTAGCGGGTCAGTTTGGTTACCATCGCGGTATCCCTTCCTTGATCAGGTTGAACGGTTTTTTTTATTTGTAGAGCGACAGGGACAGCGCGCCGAAGATGGCGACAAAGATGCACAGCCGCGCCAGCGACGGATGCCAGACCATCCGGTACACGCCGAGCCAGCCGAACACGCGGTCCAGCGCGGTCTGCAGCGCGATGCTGAGGATGAACAGGGGCAGCAGGGTGGGCAGCAATACCCCGAACAGGGCGAATTCACGCGGCATGGGAGTCTCCGGCGGCAGGCGCCATATGGTCGAGCAAGGATGTGTACAGGGAATGCAGGTCGGCCAGCGCCGTCTGCAGCCGCAGCGCACGTTCGGCGCCGGCGCCGAGCTGCGCTTCACGCACGCAGGCGCCGGCCCGCAGGGTGGCGGCGATCGCCGCCTGCAGTTCGACATCGCCGCGCGTGCGCAGCCAGGCGGCGATACCGTCCACGCAGCGGCCCAGCGCCTGGGTGGCGACGCCGGGCGCCCTGGACGTGGCGACCAGTTCGCGCACTTCGATCACCGAGTGACCGATTTCCAGCAGGGTCAGGGCCTGGCGCACCACGGCGCGCGCCTCTGCCCCCGGCGCCGGGCCGGCCGCCGCATTGAGCTGGCTGAGCAGGTCGCGCATGCGGTTGTCGTAGCGGTGCTTGTTGGCGGACCCTTGCGCCAGGCGCGCGGTGCAGGCGCGCAGCGTTTCGCGCCACAGGGCCGGCCCCACATGGTCCTTGTGGCCCATGGTGTGCTCGGGCAGGATCACGGCAAATACCACGCCGGCCAGCATCAGGCCGACGATCAGCGCCATGCCGGTATTGAGAAAGGCGGCGCCGTCGACGTGCATCAGGTTGGTCGGCGCCATCTGCGTCATGAAGGTGCCCACGCCCAGTCCGATGCCCAGCTTGGCCGGATTGCTCATCAGGTATACGCCGACCGCCAGGAAGGGCGCAAAGCTCAGCACCAGCATCGGAAAGCCGTCGCCGTGCACCAGCACGAAATACACGCACACCAGCGCCAGCGGCATGGCGATCAAAAAGCCCGTCAGCACCTGGCGTATCATCGCGATCGGGCGCGGCACCGACGAAGCCAGCGCGCAGAACACGGCCGCCATCAGCATGGCCGTGCTGGCATACGGCCAGGCCAGGAAATACGCGCCCAGCGCCAGCAGGGCCAGGCTGATCGCCGCGCGCGCGCCGCTGGCGATCACCAGCGCCGGCGGGGTTTTCGGCGCATAGGCTTGCGGCGCGCTGACGTCCAGCGGGGTGTCGTGCGCCAGGCTGAAATAGACTTCGTGGAAGCGGCTCATGTCGCGCGCGAAGCGTTCCAGCAGCTCGCAGACGGTGTCGAAATCGATGCGCTGCACGTGTTCGATATCCGCGCCGTCGATCTGCGTGCGCGCCTGCGCCAGCGCCGCCTGCAGGTGCAGCTGCATGGTGTCGAGCGAGTCCTGCGACGGGCGCGAGCGCAGCGCTTCGGCGATGATGTCGAACAGCGGCGCGCAGGCCTCGACGACCCGGCTCTGGCCGTCGCGCTGCAAGCGCTCGACCAGACGGTGAAAGGTATAAAAGGTGGTCAGCGCCGTCATGAAGGTGCTGTTAAAGGCGTGCAGCTTGCGGTTTTGCGCGCGCACGTGGCTGACGGCGTCGCTCACTTCGAACAGCGCGGCCGAGCGCCCCAGTTCCAGCGCGGCGACGTCGGCCGCGAAGCGCAGATGCGTCACTTCGACCTCGGAGGCCGACAGTTTTTGCTGCAGCACGTCCTGGCAGAAGCCGAGGAATTTGGCGTAGCGCGCTTCCACCGAGCGCATCACCTGCGTGCCCTGGTGGCGCGGCAGCAGCACGCTGGAGACCACCGCCGAACAGATGATGCCCAGGCTCACTTCCGCCACGCGCGTGACGGCCAGCGCGAACACCTGCATCGGCTGCTCGATGGCGGGCAGCACGATCATGCAGGCGGTATAGCCGGACAGCACATACACATACGACTGGGCGTTGCGGTGCAGCGCGGCGCCGCTGGTGCACAGGCCCACCCACAGCGCCAGGCCGGCGAACAGCAGCACCGGCTGCTGCGGGAAAAAGCCGATCAGGCACAGCGCGGCGGTGCAGCCGAGCAGGGTGCCGCACAGGCGGTAAAAGCTTTTTTCCAGCACCATGCCGCTGCTGGGCAGGGCCAGGATAATGGTGGTGGTCATGGCCGTGCTGGGCGAATCGAGGCCCAGGCGGTAGGCCAGCCACAGCGCGCAGAAGGCGGCCGTGAGGGTCTTGGCGACATAGATCCAGCGTTCGCCTTCGGTCACGCGCCAGTCCTGCAGCGCTTGCGCCAGCCAACGTGCGGCCCGTGTCAGGGGGCCTGTATGCAAAGGTGCTGTGGCTGGCGTCATCGATAAAAGGAACTCAGGCAGGGTTGTTGATATTGTTCAGGTTGCGCAACTGGCGCACGTACAGCTTGTCGAGCACTTGCAGCTCTTCTTCGGTAAAGCCTTCATACAGCGTCGAGGTTTCCGCATACACGTCCGGCAGCGCCGTCTCGATCAGGGCGCGGCCCTGGTCGGTCAGCGAAATCATCACCGAGCGGCGGTCGCCGGGGCGCGTGCCACGGTGGATCAGCCCGCGCGTTTCCAGGTCATTGCACACGCGCGTCAGGTTGGCCGGCTTTTCATGGCAGGCCATGCCCAGCACGGCGGCGCTCGACGTTTCGTCTTCCGTGCCGTACAGCACGGCCAGCACCATGTAGCTGGCGTCGACCAGGTCATGCTTTCTCAACGCCGCATTGGTCAGGTCCTTCATGCCTTTCTGGATGTGATACGTCATGCGCAGCAGGCGCATCAGTTCCAGGGGGAACGCCGGCATGCGCGTGCGGATATGTTGCAGCCGCTTCGAGGTGGCATCAAATGCTGTCATGTCGTGTTCCTTTGCGTATGAATAAAGCGCTGATTGTATATTGTAGTCTTATGGCAACGCGAATCTTTGAGTCACGATCCTTTGGCCTAAATTCCGCCTCCGAGTGCATTCATCAGGGAAACATAGAGATCGAGTTCGCTGGCGCCGTTCTGTGCCTGCTGCTGTTGTTCCGCCAGCAGCGCCACTTGCGTGTTGAGCATGTTGATGGCGTCGCTCATGCCGGCCTTGTAGGCCTGTTCGGCCAGGTCGCGCGCGCGCTGCGCCGTGGCCAGCGCCTGCTGCGTCAAGGCGTGCTGTTTTTGCAGCGACTGCGCTTTCGTCACGGCGTTGGCGACGTCCGCCATGGCGTTGATGACGGTGGCGTTGTACTGTTCGACGGCGCCGTCATACACGGCCGTCTGGCTGCCCAGCTGGGCGCGCAGACGGGCGCCGGCAAAGATCGGCAGGCTCAGCGCCGGCGAGGCGCCGCGCACCTGCGAATTGGCGTCCAGGAAATGGCTGAAACCGAAGGCCTGGAAACCGGCAAACGCCACCAGGTTGACGTTCGGATAAAACTCGGCCTTGGCCGCGTCGATGCGCTTGGCGGCCGCTTCCACCCGCCAGCGCTGGGCGGCGATATCGGGACGGCGGCCGATCAGGTCGGCCGGCAGGGCCGCGGGTATCGCCAGCGGGTGATCCAGCCGCAGCACCGGGCGCGTGAGCGCGCTACCGGCCGACGGGCCCTTGCCCGACAGCGCCGCCAGCTGGTTGCGCAGCAGGGCCAGCGATTCATTGGCCTGCTCCAGCTGGCGCAGGCCGGCCGGCAGGGTGGTTTCGATCTGCGCCACGTCGATCTCGGTGCCGATGCCGGCCTGGCGGCGGCGCTTGGTAATGTCGAGAATGCGCGCGCGCTGCGCCAGGCTGTTTTGTATCACGTCCTGCAAGGTGAATTCGTACGACAGCTGGATATAGGTGCGCACCAGGGCTGTTTCCAGGGCGAGGCGGGCCATCTGCGATTCGGCCGAGGCCAGTTGCACGTCGCCCAGGGCGGCGGCCAGCGCGGCGCGGTTGCGGCCCCACAGGTCCAGGTCATAGGAGGCGGTGACGGTGGCCTGGTTGCGCCAGGCATAGTTGCCGGCCAGCGGGGCCGGCGTACTGCCATGCTGCGAATACAGTTCGCGGTTGATCGACACGCTGGCGTCCGCCTGTGGCCGGGTCTTGTCCTCGGCCGCGCCGGCCAGCGCTTCGGCCTGGCGCACGCGCGCCTGGGCGCCGCGCAGGGTGGGGCTGTCGGCCAGCGCCTGCTGCATCAGGCGGTCCAGCTGCGGGTCCCGCAGCGCTTGCCACCATTCGGCGCGCGGCCAGTCTATGGCGGCGCTGGCCGCCTCATTCGTCCTGCCGCCATCGAGAACGTGCGCGTCCGCCAGCACCGCTTGCGGCGCGATATGGCCCATGTCGGCGCAAGCGCCAAGGGCAAGGGCCAGGCTGGCGGCCAGCAGACGGCGGGACAATGACATGCGGGAACTCCACGGAAAGTAATCGGTAAACAATGTAATAAAGCTCGCCGCGGTGAGCTTGCCAGGAGTGGCCTGGCCATGCTGCGCCGCAACGGGGTAGTGCTAAAAACCGGCTGACTGGTTTTTATTTGACGACATGGTGACGCGTCTGCGCGATATCGAAATCGGCTTCCGTCTGCGGGATCTGGCCAGCCTTGCGGGCGGCGTAGAACTCGTTCATGACCTGTTCGCGCGTCACGGTGCTGGCGGCGGTGGCAGGGGTTTTAGGATAGTCGGCTTCGCTGGTGGCGATTTCGCCGGCGTTGCGAGCACGGATATATTCGGCCGTGACGTCGGCGCGTGTCAGTTGGGTGCTGGCGGCTGGCGCTGCGCTTTGGGCAAAAGCCGACGAGGCGGCGACGGCCAGCAATACTGCTGCGAGTGATTTGGCTTGCATGATGAACTCCTGTTTGGGCATGGCTGGGTGGATGGGCCGGATCGCCACGTACCGGTCGGTTCGGCGGCAGGGCGCGGGTGGCGCCTTGCTGCCGATGAAACATGTTTCTGGATCAGAAGCGTGCTTACTTGAATGAACTATAGCAATGAATAGTACATTTGTGAAGTATTATTTTCAAATAGTGTGCACCGCAGCCGTGCGACATGGTTGCCGCAGGCGGAGTACAGTAATATTTTATTAACAGGAGAACAGCATGAGCGCAAGCAGCCTCGATCCAGACAACCTGCCCGGCCTGCCGGACCGCGTGCTTGGCACGGGCCATGGCAAGGGCGCACTGGGCCCCAGCGACAATTCCGACAGCGGCAGCGATGTGCAGGGCATTCCGGGCCAGGACCAGGAAAGCCTGGACAGCGACAGCGATGCCGCCGGCACCGGCGAACGGGCCGGCGTGGAACCTGAAAACGCGGCGCCCGACGGCGGCGATATCGATGTCGATCACATCGAGCGCATGGTGCCCGGCCGCTCCATCGACGACGTCGAAGGCGACGAAGAGCTGGACCACCCTGTCTGACACCGTGTGACCATTTTGCGCGGCGCCCTGCGGGCAGCGTAAAATGGTGGCTGGTGCCGGCCGGCACAGCACACCAGGGAAGCACATGCAAATGACGCAAGACAAACAAAAAGACTTGATGTCGATGTACCGCGAGACGCGGCCGCGCGAATTTTTTGGCGAAAAAAGTACCACCAATCATTTGCCGTGGAGCTTGCTGATCCTGCTATGTGCGCTGGCCATCTGGCTGGTGCTGGCCCTGGCGGCGGCGGAAAACCAGCGCTACGCCCTGCAGACAAAAGCCTGCCAGGACCGCGTGTTTCCGACTGAAATCGACACGGCTTGCCTGAAGCAGATCAAGTCGCGCGAGCACTGGTGGCAGCATGTGGGCCATGCGCTGGTGCATCTGGGATCGTAAAAAAATGGGCGCCGATTCGGCGCCCATTTTTTTCACTGCGTTACTGCGTTACTTCTTTATTTGGCCTTTGACGGCCCCTCCCACAGATTGATATGCCCCTCGCGCGCCTGCACATCGATGGCGCGCAGCTCTTCTTCCGTAAAGCCCAGCTGCTGCAGCGCCGCCACGTTTTCGCGGATCTGCGCGCTGCTGCTCGCGCCGATCAGGGTGGTGGTCACGCGCGGGTCGCGCAGCACCCAGGCCAGCGCCATCTGCGCCAGGCTCTGGCCGCGTGCGGCGGCGATCTGGTTCAGGCCGCGCACCCTGGCCAGGTTTTCCGCGCTCAGGTGTTCCTTGGTCATCGAGCCGCCGCCGGGGCGGTTGATGCGCGCATCCTGCGGCACGCCGTCCAGGTATTTGTCGCTCAGCAGGCCTTGCGCCAGCGCCGTGAAGGTGATGCAGCCCATGCCTTCCTGTTCAAGCGTGTCGAGCAGGCCGTCGTCCTCGATCCAGCGGTTGAGCATGTTGTACGACGGCTGGTGGATCAAACACGGTACTTTCCAGTCGCGCAGCAAGGCCGCCGCTTCGGCCGTCTTCTGCGGCGAATACGAGGACAGGCCCACATACAGCGCCTTGCCCTGCTGTACGGCGGTGGCCAGCGCGCCCATGGTTTCTTCCAGCGGCGTGTCGGCGTCGTAGCGGTGCGAATAAAAGATGTCGACATAGTCCAGGCCCAGGCGCTTCAGGCTCTGGTCCAGGCTGGCCAGCACGTATTTGCGCGAGCCGCCGCCCTGGCCATACGGGCCGGGCCACATGTCCCAGCCGGCCTTGGTGGAAATGATCAGCTCATCGCGGTACGGCAGAAAATCGTCGCGCAGCAGCTTGCCGAAATTGCTTTCCGCGCTGCCATACGGCGGGCCGTAATTGTTGGCCAGGTCGAAATGGGTAATGCCCAGGTCAAACGCCGTGCGCAGCATGTCGCGCTGCACGGCCAGGCTGGTGCTGTCGCCGAAGTTGTGCCACAGGCCCAGCGACAGCAGCGGCAGTTTCAGTCCGCTGCGCCCGCAGGTGCGATATTGCATCTGTTCATAGCGGTTCTCGGCGGCGTGATAGGTCATGGTGTCTCCTCTGGTGGTGAAGCGCTTATTCTCGCGCAAATCCGGCAAGCGTGCGCAGGCGTTCCCAGCCTTACAATGATTCTTTTCCCGTCCCCGGAGCACGCCATGGAAGTCGAACTCAAACTCCTGCTCGATCCGCAGCATGCCGCGCGGCTGCGCGAGCATCCCTTGCTGGCGCACCATGCGACCCAGGAACCGGTGCTGCTGGCCATGCACGACGTGTATGTCGATACGCCCGACCTGCAGCTGTGCCGCCATCAGGCCGGCCTGCGCGTGCGCCACATCGATGGCGCCTGGGTGCAGACCCTGAAGGCGGGCGGCAGCGTGCGCGGCGGCCTGCACAGCCGTCACGAATGGGAGAGTGCAGTGGCGGGAGCGGCGCCGGACCTCGACGCGCTCGACGCGCTGATCAAAGGCAAGCAGCCGGTGCGCGCGCTGCTGCGCCAGGACGCCGTCCGCGCCAATCTGCAGACGATGTTTGGCACGCGCATCGAGCGCACGGTGTGGCAACTGGCCACGCCGCAGGGCGACCTGGTCGAGTGCGTGCTGGACCAGGGCGTGATCGAACACGGCAGCGCAGACAGCATGCGCAGCGTGCCGGTCAGCGAGGTGGAACTGGAACTGAAGGCGGGCCGCCAGGCCGCCCTGTTCGACATCGCGCTGGCGCTGCTGCAAGAGGTGCCGCTGTGGATAGGCCAGGCCAGCAAGGCCGAACGCGGCTATCGCCTCGCCGCCGGCTTGCCGGTGAAAGCCGTCAAGGCGCAGCCTTTGATATTGAAAGACAAGCTGTCGGTGCAGCAGGGTTTCCTGGCCATCGCCGCCAATTGCCTGGAACAGGTCAGCGCCAACCAGGACGGCGTGGCAAGCAGCGAGGATGTGGAAAGCCTGCACCAGATGCGCGTCGGCTTGCGCCGGCTGCGCTCGGTCTTGTCGCTGTTCAAGCCACTGCTGGCCTTGCCCGAAGACCTGCAGGCCGACCTGGACTGGCTGGTGGCCAAGCTGGGCGCCGCGCGCGACTGGGATGTGCTGGCCCTGGACACCCTGGCGCCTTGCGAGGGCGAGGTCGATGCCGACACCCTGGCGCCCTTGAGCGAGGCCGCGCGCGAGGAAGCCCGCGCCGCCCACGCGCAGGCGGCCGAAGCGCTGGCCGATGTGCGCTACACGCGGCTGATGCTGGGCCTGCAGCGCTGGCTGCTCACGTGTGGCTGGCGCGAGGGCAGCACGCCGCGTCAGCGCCGGGCACTGGAGCAACCCTTGCCGCGCTTTGCAAAACAGGCCTTGCGCCAGCGCCAGCGCCGCCTGCGCAAGCGCGGCAAGCTGCTGCTCAGCGGCACGCCCGATGAACGCCATCAGATCAGGATCGCCGCCAAGAAGACGCGCTACGCGGCCGAGTTCTTTGCCTCGTTGTTCAGCGACGGCAAGGTGCGTGCGTATGTCAAACCATTGTCGGGCTTGCAGGATGTGCTGGGTGGCTTGAATGACTTGCAGGTGGCCGACGGCTTGCTGCGGCAATTGGCCGAAGAGCAGTCGACGCTGCAGGCGCCAGCGTCGTTCGTGCGCGGCTACCTGGCGGCGCGCGCCCACGAACGACTGGCCGATGCGCGCGGCATGCGGCAGGCCTGGCGGCGCTTCAAGGCGGCGCGCCTGCCAGGTTGAACTGGAGCGGGATTACTGCAGCTTGCTGTTCTGGCAGCCCGAGCTCGAACACTCGCGGAAGCGGTCCTGCAGGAATTGCGCGCGCTGGATGGTGGTATTGGTGGCGCAATCGAGGTTCACATAGAAACCCGTGCCGTCCTTTTTCGAGCAGCTCTGGTTGCGCTCGTTGATCCAGGACAGCTGGCCCGACTTCAGGGTCTGCTTGCCGTTGGCGTCGAGTTTCGCGGCCAGTTTCTTGTAGTTGGCGTTCAGCTCCTTGTCCGCTTCCTGGTACACCTTGTTCAGGCAATACAGGCCGTCGAAATCGTTGCGCGGCGTATCGCAGGCGGAGTTGGCGAAGGCGGAGCCGGAAGCACACAGCAGCAAGGCGAGCATGAATTTTTTCATGGCGTTCTTTCTCAAGGGGAGGGACGATGGCGGCGAGCAAAGCTGGCTCTTGCGTATCCTACAACATGCTTCGTTTCCGCCGTGCACGCTTGCGCGCAGGCTTCAATAAGCCAGCTGGCCCGGCACGATCACTTCGATCTCGGTGCCGGCGCCGGGCCGGCTGCCGAGGTTCAGGGTGGCGCCGATGCTGGCGGCGCGCTCGCGCATGCCGACCAGGCCCCAGTGGCCGGGTCGCCCCGCCTGCGCCACGGCGTCATCGAGGCCGCAGCCATCGTCGCGCACGCGCAAGGTGAACGCCTGCTCGGCATAATCGAGCTCCAGCACGATATGCGCCGCTTCGGCATAGCGCGAGGCGTTGAACAGCGCTTCGCGCGCGATCGCATAGATCTCATCGTGCACGCAGGGCAGCAAGCGCCGGCAAACACCGCTCACGCGCACCGTGAATGCGTGCGCGCGGTGCTGGGCCAGGCCCTTGCCGAATTCCTGCAGCGCCAGCGGCAGTTCGTCGGGCGGCGCCACGGCGCGCAAGTCCATGATCTGGTCGCGCCCCTCGATCAGCAGCTGGTCGGCCAGGTTCAGGGTGCCGTCCAGGCGCGCCCGTTCGCGCGTGCCCTGAGGCAGCATGTGCGCGTGCGCATGGAACGACAGGATCAGGCCCTGCACGCTTTGCAGCAGGGTGTCGTGCAGCGAGCGGGCGATGCGCGAGCGTTCGGCCAGGCGTTCCTGCAGGCGCTCCTGCAGCCGTTCGTGCATGCCCCGTTTCAGGCGGCGGATGCGCAGCACATACAGGCCATACAGCAGCAGCGCGCCGCCCAGCGCCAGCAGCAGCTTGAACCACGGCGTCTGTACAAAGGTGGGCGCGATCACGATATCGAGCGTTGCCGCTTGCGTGTTCCAGACGCCATCTTCGTTGGCCGCCGTCACCTCGAAGCGGTAGCTGCCTGGCGCCAGGTTGGTGTAATACGCCTCGCGCCGGCCGACCGGCTCCTGCCAGCCGGCGTCCACGCCGGTCAAGCGGTAGCGCAAACGCACGCGCTCGGGCATCGACAGGCTCAAGGCCGTAAAGCCGATCTGCAGGTTCTTGCTGCCCTGTGGCAGGTGCAAGGGCTGGCCTGCGTCGGGCCGGTAGGGCGCGCCGTCGGCCTGCACGGTGACGATCTGCACCGGCGGCGGCAGGGGGTTGCGGCGGATCTGCGCCGGGTCGAGGATGGCGATGGTGGCGGCGGTGGAGAACCACAGCTTGCCGTCGGGCGCGCGTATCAGCGTGGGCACCGGGCGCAGTTGCGCGGCATGGCCCTGCAGGCCGTCGAGCGCGTTGAAGCGTTCGGCCTCGACCGCCGTGCCGTCCTTGATCCAGGCCGCCAGGCTGGCGGCGCCGATATGGTCGATGCCGTCCGCGCCATGCAGCCACAGGTCGCCGCCAGGCAGGCGCACCATGCCCGACACGCCGCGAAACGGTTCGCCATGCGCGCCGCGCAGCGCATGGAAACGGCCGCCGCGGTACAGCGCCACGCCATGCTCGCCGCCGGCCCACATGGCGTCGCCATCGCGGTACAGCTGCAGCACCGTGCCCACTTGCAGGCCGTCGGCTTCACCGAGGCGCCTGACGGCGCCGGCATGCTGGCCGTCGCCGACCAGGCTGATGCTGTTGTCGGCGTGGCCCATCCAGACCGTGCCTTGCCCGTCCATCGCCATGGCCGTGGCCAGCGCCGTGGGCAGGCCGGACAGGCCGCCATCCTTGATCCATGTCCCGCTGGTGCGGCGAAACAGCCCACCGCCCGAGAACGAGGCCCACAAGTTGCCCGCGCGGTCCTGCTGCAGCGCCTGCGGATCGAGGCCGGCGACACCCGGTGGCAGTGCCACCGGCGTGAAAGCGCCATTCACGGCGCGGTGATGCAGGCCCAGCTCATTGCCGAGCCATAAAGTGCCATCGGGCGCCCAGTGGCTGGCCGCCAGTTGCCCCTTCAACTCGACTTTTTTGACGCCATCGGCCGTAAAGCTGCGGATGTCGCCCACATAGTCGCCGATCCAGACATCGCCGTTCGGCCCCGGCAGCATGCCGGGATGGTCGAACGGCACGTCGACCGGCAAGGTCTTCAGGCGGTTCGGCCGCAAACGGTCCAGCCCGGCCGAGGTGCCGAACCACAGATTGCCTTCGCGGTCCTGGAAGCTCGATTGCGGCAGCGGGCCGCTGATGCCGTTCTGCCGCGTCAGGCGCTGCGCCGGCAGGCTGGGGCCGCCAGGCACGAACTTGCGCTCGATGCCGTCCGGGTTGAACAGCCACATGGTGCCGGCGCGGTCGAAACGGATGCCGTTGCCGAGGGCGTCGGGCTTGAGCGGCCCCTTGCCTGGCGGTTCGGTGGTGCGCACGCGGAAATACCGGTTCTGGTTGTCGACCGCCCAGATCGCGCCATCGGGCGCTTCGCCCATGCTGGTCAGCATGGTGCGCGGCCAGGCGTGGGAAAAGCGCGCCTGGCCCGGCTGGCGGAAAAACACGCCATGCATGGTGCCCATCCACTGCGTGCCGTCGCGGCCGAACAGCACCTGGTACACGCGCCGCGTCGGCAGCCCCACGTTCTCGCCTTGCGCCTCGAAGCGCTGCGCCCCCGGCGCCAGCCGCGCCGCGCCATCGCGCGTGCCGACCCAGATGGCGCCATCGGGCGCCTGCTCGATATGGAACACGGCGCCCGTCGGCAAGCCGTCGGCCTCGCCGTAGGTGCGCGCGCCTTTCTCCCGAAACACCGTCAAGCCGCCCAGGCGGTAGCCGACCCAGATCGCGCCATCAGGCGTTGCCGCCAGGTCCAGCACATTCGACGAGGGCAGGCGGTGGCCATACACGCTGTCGCTGCGTTCGAAATGCACGCCATCGTAGCGGTACAAGCCGGTCGCGGTGGCGATCCACAGCCAGCCGTCCTGGCCCTGCGCAAATTTCAGCACATCGACCGGCGCACCCTGCACCGCGCCCCAGGCGCTATGGCTGTAGTCGGACAGCAGCGGCGCCGGCGCCGCCGCGGCCGCCACGCAGGACAGATGGAGCGCCGCCAAGAAAACGGCAAGCAGGCGGCGCGGCAAGCGAAAAAGCATGGAATGGACGCAGGAGTGGAAGCGGTTGGGCTGGAAAATGATTATAGACGAGTAACAAGGTGGTGGTCAGGTAGAACAGGGGGCTTGTCCGCATTGATATATCGCAATATCATGTGTGGATGACAAGGTGCCGATCTGTGCGCCCGGCCAACCATACAAGGAAGAAACATGCCGCTGTTCTGGACCATCTGGGCTTGCGTAGTCGTTGGCCTTCTTTTGCTTGTCAGCTACATGGAGGTGAACGGCGCGCGCAAGGGCTTCCAGGGCGCGAACGGCATCTTCCTGTTTACCAGCGGCTACCTGACCGTCTTGAGCAGCCCGGTGTTGTTCATTGTCACCTGGATCTGGGTCGATCTCCTGACGGCCTTGATCGTCTGGGGCATAGCCGCCGCTGTCTATGCGGCGCTGTTTTACGGCATGCTGCAGTTGATCGACAAGCTGCTGCGCAAGCCTTCCTGATATTCATGACACTCCTGCGCCGGTTGAATCCGCTGGTCCACGTGCTGGCCTGCCTGGCCGCCATACCGGTGATCCTGTTCCGCAGCTTTGCCTTCCTGTATTTCGCATCGACGACATCGCGCTGTGCCATCGTCCCGGCGCTCGCGTTGGCCGCCCTGATGCTTGTTTCGCGCTTGCCTGGCCGCATCCGCAGTGTCTGTGCCATTCTCCTGCTTGCCTGGTATGGCTGCAGCGTGTACTTCGATGGCTGGCAAACGGTCATGCACAGGCTGGCGCAGGGCGATAGTGCGCCGTTCGAAGTCACGGAAGCGGTGCTGATCATGGTCCTGGCGTTGCAGTGCATGTTGCCCTTTGCGTATGTGAACATGACTTTTACGGATGACAAATAAATGAAGCTGCCAACTCTCTCGCCAGTTCAACTCCGGCAGGCCTGGCAATGCGCGGCCCGCTGCGACGCCATGCTGACATCGGAAGACTGGCTGCGCGCATACCGGTATGAACCGGACTGGGCCGACGGCGTGGCGATGGCCAGATATGACAATGGCGCCGGCGACCACGTCGTCGGTTTCTTCGGCGCGGATGGCAAAGTCGTGCTCAAGGGCTTTGATCACGAATCGGCGGTCAGCCCCCATGCCCGCGAAGAGTACGGCATCTGGCCCGGACTCTACGATGGCCTGCCGCCAGAGCTGTGGCGCTGGCTGCAGGACGAAGCGGTC
Source organism: Janthinobacterium sp. PSPC3-1 (assembly GCF_049896105.1). NCBI lineage: Bacteria > Pseudomonadati > Pseudomonadota > Betaproteobacteria > Burkholderiales > Oxalobacteraceae > Janthinobacterium > Janthinobacterium sp. PSPC3-1. The sequence goes on from NZ_JAFCTQ010000006.1 coordinate 77,308, forward strand.
GAACACGAGCACGTTACATTCTGCTGCTGGAGCGTGGATGGGCTGTCGTGGCAAACCGGGCATGCCGTCATTCCTGACGACATCGATGATGGCTCATCCTGGCTGCTGGGTATGGTGCAGATGGACGCGGAAGCGTTTATCGAATGGGGAAAAACCTACTACGAAGACAGCTTCGTGCGCATCGGAGAAAGCGGCGTGCGGGCAGAATTCAATAAGCTGGGCTGAAATAAAAAAGAAGCTGGAAGGTGTCAGGGTCAGGTCTGCTATTCGAGCTCAACATATCTGATCCCGTCCCGCTGTTCACCAGCGGCTACTTGACCGTCTTCAGCAGCCTGACGCTGTTCATTATTACTTGGATGGCGAGGGATTTCATGACAGCGCTGATCATCTGGGGTATCTGTGCGTTGGGGTATGCCGCATTGTTCATGGGCATGGTGAAGGTGATTGAGCGGATGACGCGCAAAACTTCCTAGCGGCGCAGTGGGGTGGTCTGCGGAGTGGGTGTTATCGGCAAGAGGCGGTCAGCTGAAAAATTTCATTCCGTCGTAGGGTTGTCGTTTACATGCGGCCAATCGGGACGCGAGCGAGCCGACATGTGCCTCCAATTGGTGGCCGTCAGGGTCGAGGAAATAAAAGGAATTTCCTTCGCTGCTATCTTTCTGCCATACACGCACACCGTGCTCCAGAAGCCTGTTTTTGAATTGCTCGAAGTCTTCAGGGTGGATTGAAAATGCATAGTGGGTATATGTCGTGGCACGCTCCGAGATCGCTTCCCCGGACAGTGACAGGCATAACCAAAGCTCGGCCAGAGACAGGTAAGCTCCAGTAGTCCAGATGGCCTCTGGTTTCAACCCAAGTAAATTTGAGTAAAAATCGAAACTGCGCGACAGGTTGCTGACAGAGATGGTCAGGTGGTTGAAACCAGTGAGCATTGGAAACCCTCCTGTGAACTATATGAAAATTCTATCTTGCCAAGCTGGCAGCTTCAATGAATACTTGTCTCCTTTCGGCCAAATGCGGACCTTCGGCGTTACGTTCGCATCTGACGGCAGCAAGCGGCGGCCAAGTCTGGCGTGCCCAATTAAATGAAAGAGTTTTTCGCGTGATTTCAGCCAGTCCAGCTACTAAATTTGGGCGCGTCGCCATACTTGCGTTGTTGGCTTGTTTTGCCAGCTCAACGATAAGTACGGCTGTCGCAGGAACGTCATCTCAGGAATTAATGGGATGTATGGTCAGCAATATCAGTCCGGCAGAACGCTTCGACACCGCTTTGGTGACTTGGGTAGCCGCTTCTTACCATCCATCGATGCCACCTGAGCTTAGGGTGCCGGAGCAATCCAAGGAACTAATTTACCGCCGTGTGGGGAAATTACTGGATCGGCTGCTACTGGAGGAGTGCACTGAAAAGGCGCGAGCGACCATCCGGAATGAAGGAACTTCAGGCTTGGCTGCGGCGCTACATGCTTTTTGGGCATCCGGAACCGTAGAGCTCAATCAGAGCAAGGAAGCCACTTCTGCGTTCGGGGAAATCTGGAGCTATGCGGACGGGAAGAAAATTTCAGGCGCCCTGCAGGGAAAGTAGCTGCTCGCCAGCCGCGATGATGGCCGATGCCGGCCAAAAGCGGTCCTTCAACTGCAATAGTTCGAAACGCGGTGGAAAATCACTCATGAACGGAGATCCAGTATGAATGAGGAATTAACCCTCCAACGTTTCGAGCGCGTCGTCAACTATGACGATTTCGTTGACTTGGCTCTGGAACTGAGTACAAGTCCACAGCCGGAACTCTTCAATTTTCTTTTTACTCAGTCGATCTCAAGTGGGAGAGGTGCTAGCATAGCTGCTTGCCTATTGGTTGAGATCGACCCCACTGTTTGTTGGCCCACATGTGCTCCAATACCTGCAAGCGCCGCTCTACCGGATAGTGGGTAAACTTCTTCTCCAAACCAGCTTGCCCATGAACGTTATACAAAGAGAGCCAATGTTCAACCATCGAATGATGGATGCCGTACTGGCGGGCGACCGTCTTGGCTCCTGCTTCACCTCGTACACATTGCTGGATAACGTCCAGTTTGAATTGCATACTGTACTTTGCCATAAAAAACCCCGAAAGTTCGTGTCCAACTTTCGGGGAGCAGTTCATCTCTCCGGCCCGCCGTTTTTAGTCTTTTAATCTTCAGGACGAAATAAAAAAAGAAGCCAGTGCCAGCGGCAAAGACTTCTTTTTCCAGCAACCGCAAAAGCCGGCAAACCAGGCTCTTACGGTTGCGTATCAGCTACGCGGATACGTTGACAGGAACGCTCGCTTACGCGAAGTTGCCGGCAACGAATTCCCAGTTGACCAGGCCCCAGAACGTTTCCACGTACTTGGCGCGCAGGTTGCGGTAGTCGATGTAGTAGGCGTGTTCCCATACGTCGCAGGTCAGCAGTGGCTTGTCGCCGGTGGTCAATGGGCAGCCGGCGTTCGAGGTGTTGACGATGTCGACCGAACCGTCGGCTTTTTGCACCAGCCAGGTCCAGCCGGAACCGAAGTTGCCGACGCAGGACTTGGTGAATTCTTCCTTGAATTTGTCGAACGACGACCATTTTGCGTTGATCGCGTCAGCCACGGCACCGGTAGGTGCGCCGCCGCCGGCCGGCTTCATGCCGTTCCAGTAGAACGTGTGGTTCCATACTTGCGCCGCATTGTTGAAGATGCCGCCCGACGATTTCTTGATGATCTCTTCCAGCGACAGGTTCTCGAACTCGGTACCCTTGATCAGGTTGTTCAAGTTGGTGACATACGCCTGGTGGTGCTTGGCATAGTGGTATTCCAGCGTTTCTTTCGAAATGTGCGGCGCCAGGGCGTCCATTGCGTACGGCAGTGGTGGCAGGGTATGTTCCATGTGATGTCCTTTATGGTGGTTGTTCGGGGTATCCGGCCGGAGCCGGACAGTCGAGCCGGTTATTCTTGCTGAACGAACCACTATTGTAAAGCGGATGCGCCTTTGCTGCTGCCGGCGATGTGGTAAACGTGTGTCAGCGCACCCGGCGCGTGGTTTCGCGCACCACCAGTTCGAGCGGCGGAAGGGCCGCCCGCACGGCTTCGCCGTTGATCAGGCCCAGCAGCGACTCGGTGGCGATGCGGCCGATGTCGTACAGCGGCTGGCGGATGGTGGTCAGCGGCGGCGTGGTGTACGACGATCCGGGCAGGTCATCGAAACCGACCAGCGAGATATCGTCGGGCACGCGGATGCCCTTGCGGTACAGGCACAGGCGCACGCCATAGGCGGACAGGTCGTTGGCGGCGAAGACGGCCGTGAATTGCTGCTGCGTGTCGAACAGGTGGTTCACCGCCAGCATGCCGCTCGCTTCGTGGAAATCGCCTTCGGCCATCAGTTTCGGGTCGAGCGCGATATCGGCTTCGCGCAGCGCTCGGGTGTAGCCGGTCAGGCGTTCGGCGGCGTCGCTGTTGTTGGCCGGGCCCGACACAAAGGCGATGCGGCGGTGGCCCAGTTCGATCAGGTGGCGCACCGCCAGCCAGGCGCCGTATTCGTTGTCGAGCTTGAAGCCGATCGCATTGTGCGTGGCGATCTGGCGGCCGGTCGAAACGATCGGGCGCTGCTGGGCAAAATCGAGCACGCTCTGGTCCGAGATGCGGCCCGACAGCAGGATGATGCCGTCGACCTTGCGCGCCAGCAGCAGACGGATGCGGTCCGCTTCTTCCTGCGCATTCCAGTGGCCGCTGACGATCACCGAGGCGTAGCCGGTGCCCTTCAGGCCATCGTCGACGCCGCGCAGGCTCTCGTCGAAGAAGGGGCTCGAGATATCCTGCACCACGATGCCGATCGTCATCGAGCGGCCCTTTTTCAGGCCCTGCGCCATCTGGTTGGGGGCGAACTTCATGTGCGCGATCGCCGCCAGCACCGCGTCGCGCTTGTCGTCCGAGACCCTGGCCGTGCCGTTCAGGATGCGCGAGACGGTGCTGGGCGACACGCCGGCCTGGCGCGCCACGTCGAGCAGGGTGGAGGGGGGGGCGGCGTGATGGGTGTCGTTCAAGGTGATTCCTGGATCAAGGATGCCGGTCTCCAGTGCTCTGAAAACCTTTTCAACGAAAGATTACCATAAACCGGCGGCGGGATTGTGGCCAGCATCTTGAAAACGTTTTCAAAAAAAACCACAGCGCGCATCGGTGCGGTTTTTTCCTGTTTTTCATAGGGAAGCGGGTGCGCTGGCGGCAGCTTGATCGCGCATTTTAAAATAATTGACAACTTTTTCGGTTGACTTCATTTTCTTTGCGGTGTTAAATGGATGCATGTTGTGAAAACGTTTTCAAGATAGAAGACGCTCAATAAACGGAGACGAAATAATGAAGTCAATCACCCTTGGCGTGGCCGTGCTGGCCGCGTCACTGTCGGCCACGTGCGCCATCGCGGCAACGTCGGCGGCTGCTGTCCCTGCACTGGTACCCGCGCTGGCGCCCGCCACCATCACCGTCGCCTCGTTTCCCGACCTGGACCGGGCCGTAAAAACCGCCTTGCCGCTATGGGAAAAACTGTACCCGCAGGTAAAAGTAAAACTGGTCAGCCTGCAGATCGACGACCACCACAATTCGATGACGACGGCGCTGGCGGCCGGCGCGCGCCTGCCCGACGTGATGGCGATCGACTTTCGCTACGTGGGCAGCTTCGCCGAATCGAAAGGCATGGAAGACCTGTTGCAGCCGCCTTACGGGGCAGGCCAGTACCGCGCCCAGTTCGTGCCGTTCACCTTCGTGCAGGCGACCAGTTCGCGCGGCACCCTGGGCGCCATGCCGGCCGACCTGGGACCGGGCACCTTGTTCTACCGCAAGGACCTGATGGACAAGGCCGGCATCAAGGAAGCCGACCTGACGCAGTCGTGGGAGTCGTATATCGCGGCAGGAAAAAAACTCAAGGCCGCCACCGGCACCTACCTGCTGGCCGGCGCCAGCGACCTGGCGGACATCTATATACGCGCCAACCTGAAGGACGGCGAAGGCATCTATTTTGGCGACAAGGGCCAGGTGCTGGTCGACTCGCCCCGCTTCGTCAAGGCGTTCGAACTGGCGAAAGCGGCGCGGGTGGCCGGCATCGACGCGCGCACCGTGGCCTGGACCGGCGAGTGGGCCGAAGGTTTCAAGCGCGACAAGGTGGCCAGCCAGATGATGGGTTCCTGGCTCAGCGGCCACCTGGCCAAGTGGCTGGCGCCCGACTCAAAAGGGCAGTGGCGCGCGGCCAGCCTGCCGGCCGGTGCGCTGGCGTCCTACGGCGGCTCATTCTACGGCATTCCGAAAAAAGCGGCGAACAAGACCCAGGCCTGGGAGTTCATCAAGTTCATGACCGTCAACAAGGATATCCAGCTGCATTCCCTGAAGGAGATCGGCGCGTTTCCGGCCCTGAAGGCGGCCTACCTCGATCCGATGATGGACGAGCCGCAAGCCTACTTCGGCGGCCAAAAGACGCGGCTGCTGGCGCGCGAGACGGCGGCGAAAATTCCCGTGATCCGGGTCGACAAGTTTGACGCCGTGGCACGCGATATCGTCAACATGGAGCTCGAAAGCGTACTGGCGCAGAACAAGGATATCAAGACCGCGCTGGCCGACGCCAAGGCCCTGATCACCCACCGCGCGCGCCGCTAGGGAGCCGCCATGACTGTCCCGACTTCCCCGGCCATGCCGGCGCAGAGCGCGCCGGCGGTGCGGCCGCAGCGCAAACGCTTCAACATGAAAAAGTGGGCACCGTATGTGTTCATCAGCCCCTTCTTCATCCTGTTCGCCGTCTTCAGCCTGTTTCCGCTGCTGTTTTCCATCTACCTGTCGTTCAACCAGTGGGAAGCGGCCAGCGGTGTCGAGGCGATGGAATGGGTGGGGCTGGACAACTACAAATATGCCTTGAGCGATCCGTGGTTCTTGCGCTCGCTGGGCAATACCGTATGGCTGGCGCTGGCCTCGGGCGTGCCGCAGCACCTGGTGGCCATTCCGCTGGCGGCATTCATCCACAACAGTTTCAAGCGCTCGCGCAACCTGGTGATCGGGATTTACTTTTTACCGTTCATTACCTCCAGCGTGGCCATAGCCATGGTGTTCAATACGCTGTTCTCGCGCGACTATGGCCAGATCAATGTGCTGATCCAATGGTGCGCCAGCCTGCCGCTGGTCGGTGGTTTGTTCCCTGCCGAATCGATCGACTGGCTGGGCAGTTCGCTGTTCATCAAGCCGGCCGTCGCCTTCGTGATTTTCTGGCGATATCTTGGCTGGAACCTGGTGCTGTATCTGTCGGCGCTGCAGGTGATCCCCAAGGATCTGTACGAGGCGGCCACCATCGACGGCGCTTCGAAACGCCAGCAGTTCTGGCATATCACCTTGCCGCAGTTGAAGCCCATGATCTACCTGGCCGTGACCCTGACCATCATGGGCAATCTGCAGCTGTTCGAGGAACCGTTCGTGCTGGTGGCCGAGTCCAGCGGCGTGAGCCAGTCGGTAATGACGACCGCCATTTTTGTCTACAAGACGGCGTTTTCCTCGGGCGACTTCGGCACCGCGTCGGCGATTTCCTGGCTGCTGTTTTTGATTATCGCCAGCACTACCTGGGTCAATAACCGCGTCTTCAGCCGCAATGAACGCAAAGAGGCAAACCGATGAGCGCCCGATCCACTACTGCCGCCAGCGCGCGCTGGTCGGCCTATGCCATGGTGGCGATCGGCGCCCTGATCATGGTCGCGCCGTTCTACTTCATGTTCGTGTTCGCCACGCATACCAGCGCCGAGATCTACAGCCTGCCGCCGCCGCGCTGGTTCGGCACGGCGCTGCTGAACAACCTGGAACTGCTGCAGGAGCGGCTGCCGTTCTGGCGCAATATCGGCATCAGCCTGTACGTGGCTTTGATGACGACCGCGCTGACCCTGTTTTTCTGTTCGCTGGGCGGCTATGCGTTTGCCATGTACGAGTTCCGCTTCAAGCGGCCGCTGTTCACGCTGGTGATGGCGTCGATGATCATCCCGTCGTTCATGAACATGATCCCGACCTTCATGCTGATGGATTTCCTGGGATGGCTGGACCAGCCACGCGCCCTGTATGTGCCGGGTGCGGCCGGCGCGCTGGGGATATTTTTGATGCGCCAGTATATCGGCACGGCGATCCCGAAGGACCTGATCGAGGCGGCGCGCATCGACGGCTGCGGCGAGTTCGCCATCTACTGGCGCGTGGTGCTGCCGCTGATCGGGCCGGCCATGGGCACGCTGGGACTGATCACCTTTATCAATTCCTGGAACAACTTCATCACGCCGCTGGTGGTCATGCGCTCGGTCGAGAACTACACGATCCCGCTGGCGCTGCGCAGCATGCAGGCGCCGAACAACACGGAGTGGGGCGCCCTGATGACGGGCGCGGCGATCGCCGTGCTGCCATTGCTGCTGATGTTCTTTGTCGCTTCAAAACGTTTGATCGAAGGACTGACCCAGGGCGCCGTCAAGGGTTGAACCTTTGTTTTATTAACCTTTTTCACCAACATACATGACCATGCATAACGACGATTTGGACACCAACTTCCCGGCCACCTTTACCTGGGGCGTGGCCACCAGCGCCTACCAGATCGAGGGCGCGGCCGCCATCGATGGCCGCGGGCCGTCGATCTGGGACACTTTCAGCCACACCGAAGGCAAGATCACCGACGGCAGCAATGGCGACGTCGCCTGCGACCACTACCACCGCTATGCCGACGACGTGGAACTGATCGCCAACCTGGGCGTGAACGCCTACCGTTTTTCCATGTCCTGGTCGCGCGTGCAGCCCACGGGTTCGGGCGCCTGGAACGAGGCCGGCTTCGATTTTTATGCGCGCCTGCTCGATGCGCTGGCCACCAAAGGGCTGGACGCGCACCTGACCCTGTATCACTGGGACTTGCCGCAAGCCTTGCAGGACGAAGGCGGCTGGCTCGATCGCGCCACCTGCTATCACTTTGCCGCCTACGCCGCCGAAGTGGCGCGCCGCTTCGGCCACCGCGTGGCCAGCATCGCCACCCATAACGAGCCATGGTGCACGGCGGTGCTGGGCCATGGCACGGGCCAGTTCGCGCCCGGCATGGCCGATCCGGCCGCCGCGGTGCAGGTGTCGCACCATCTGCTGCTGTCGCACGGCCTGGCGATGCAGGCGATGCGCGCCGTGACGCCGTCGGCCAAGCTCGGCATCGTGCTCAATCAGTGGACGGCCACGCCGGCCACCGACAGCGCCCGTGACCGCGAGCTGGCCGAACTCGAATATGCGCGCTCGGTGCAGTGGTATATGGATGCCATCTTCAAAGGCCGCTACCCGGCACTGGCCCTGAAACATGCCGACGCTTCAGCTTTGATCATTCTTGAAAACGATTTCAAAGAGATCAAGCAGCCCATCGATTTCCTCGGCGTGAACTATTACACGCGCGCCTTTGTCAGCGGCGAGACGCCGCCGCGCAAGCCCGAATGCAAGCTGGGCGTGAACGACATGGGCTGGGAAACCTATCCGCAGGGGTTGACGGAACTGCTGGTGGGCCTGCACCGCGAATATCCGCTGCCGCCCGTGTATATCACCGAGAACGGCATGGCGGTCGCTGACAGGCTCGATGGCGGCAAGGTCCACGACCAGCCGCGCATCGAGTATGTGCAGCTGCATCTGGACGCCTTGCGCGCCGTGATCGCCCAGGGCATCGACGTGCGCGGCTATTTTTACTGGAGCCTGATGGACAATTTCGAGTGGAATTCGGGCTATGCCAAGCGCTTCGGCATGGTGTATGTCGATTACGCCACCCAGCAGCGCAGCCTGAAGGACAGCGCCCTGTGGTACCGCGACTTTATCGCCGCCCAGCGCGCGCTGCATGCCGATGCGCCGCAGCTGGCGACGGCAGGAGGGCGCTGAGATGGCCGCCATCTCGCTGCGCGGCATCCGCAAGACGTATGGCGACGGCCCGGAAATCGTCAAGGGCCTCGACCTCGATATCCACGACGGCGAATTCATGGTCTTCGTGGGGCCGTCCGGCTGCGGCAAGTCGACCCTGCTGCGCATGATCGCGGGCCTGGAAGACATCAGCGCGGGCCAGCTGCGCATCGGCGACATGCTGGCCAACGACGTGCCGCCGGCCGAACGCGGCATCGCCATGGTGTTCCAGAGCTATGCGCTGTACCCGCACATGACGGCGCGCGAGAACATGGGTTTTGCCCTGAAACTGGCCGGCAAGCCGGACGGCGAAGTGCGCGCCGCCGTCGGCAAGGTGGCGGAGATCCTGCAGATTACGCATCTGCTCGAGCGCAAACCGAAGGCCCTGTCGGGCGGCGAGCGCCAGCGCGTGGCGATCGGCCGCTCCATCGTGCGCCAGCCCAAGGTATTCCTGTTCGACGAACCGCTGTCCAACCTCGATGCGTCTTTGCGCGTGCAGACCCGCATCGAGCTGGCCAAGCTGCACCAGGAACTGGGCACGACGATGATCTATGTCACCCATGACCAGGTCGAGGCGATGACCCTGGGCGACCGGGTGGCCGTATTCCATGGCGGCCACCTGGAGCAGGTGGGTGCGCCCCTGGAACTGTACCGCCAGCCGGCCAGCCAGTTCGTGGCCGGCTTTATCGGCGCGCTGCGCATGAACTTCCTGCCGTGTGCGACCCTGCCGGCCCTTGCTGCGCAGCTGGGAGGCGAGGCTGGAATGCTGGTCGGCATCCGCCCCGAGCATCTGCGCCTGCTTGCACGCGGCGAAGGCTATGGCGCCACCGTCACCCTGATCGAGCAGCTGGGCGACGCCCAGATCGTCCACGCCAGGGTCGAGGGCACCGGGCATGCGCTGGCCATCAAGCTGCATGGCGAGACGCGGCATGCGCTGGCGCCCGGCAGCAGCATCGGCTTTGCGCCGGAAGAGGGTCACGCCTTTCTGTTCGATGCCGGCGGCCGTGCCGTGGCCCGGCACTGAAGCGATGGAGGCGTCATGAATTCAAGCTGAGTAGCGGCTTTGAAAAGAAAGGCAATGGCCGCAGAGCCATGCCATCATTATCCAACCAGTGGCAGGTAGAGGAGACACATCATGAAACAACCAGCACGCAACACCATCGCCAGCAGCCTGGCCCACGTCACATTCGCCCAGCTGATCCTGTTGGGCAGCGGCGCCGCCATGGCGCAGCAGGCCACGCCCGTGGAAGAAGCGGCCAAGGAAGCACCGGCGCCGGCGGCCGGCCAGATGGACCGCATCGTCGTCACGGCCACGCGCCGCAATACCTTTGTGCAGGACACGCCGCTGGCCGTCACGGCCTTCAACCAGGACACCCTGCAAAACAACCAGGTCAAGGACCTGGCCTCGCTGGCGACCATGGTACCGAGCCTGGTGGTCGAGCAGCATGGCGACTCGGGCGGCGTGCACGTCTACATGCGCGGCGTGGGCTCGGCCAACCACACGGAGCTGGGCGACCCGGCCGTGGCCTTTTATGTCGACGGCGTGTATTCGCCGCGGCCGCAAGGCGCCACCGCGCTGATGTATGACCTCTCCCACGTGGAAGTGGCGCGCGGCCCGCAGGGCACCCTGAACGGCCGCAATTCGACCGCCGGCGCCGTCAACCTGGTGTCCGCCGCGCCGAACACCACCAAGTTCATGGGCTCGGCCGGCATCACCGTGGGCGACTATCGCCACCTGCAGACGCAGGGCATGATCAATATCCCGCTGTCCGACGACGTGGCCCTGCGGATCGCCGCCATCAAGGACAGCCACGACGGCACGGTGGACTTTCGCCGCGGCTCGAACGTGATGCCGGGTGCGGCCAAGTATGGCGCCGGCGACCAGATGGGCGCGCGCGCGTCCCTGCTGTGGAAGATCACGCCACACTTGCGCGGCACCTTTATCGCCGACTATTTTCTCGACCAGGGTTCCGGCAATGTCTATTTGGCGGCCGAACCGAAACCGGGCGAAAAGCTGCGCTCGGCCCTGATCGACACTCCGGGCACGCTGGACCAGTCGATCCTGACCTACAAGGGCAAGCTCAATTACAAGCCGACCGATTCGCTGGATTTCACGTACCTGGGCAGCTGGAGCCGCTACAAGCGCCAGAACAGCAACGATGCCGACGCGGGCCTGTTCCCCGGCTTCAAGTCGGAAAACCGCACCGACTGGGCGCAGTTCGACAGTTATTCGCACGAGCTGCAGGCGCGCTCGGACGACGAGGCGCCGTTCCAGTGGGTGGCCGGCGTCTTCCTGTTCAATGAAAAGAACAAGGTGCGCTTCGATATCGACCGCAGCCAGATCTCGCAGGCGGCGGTGCAGCAGGACATCGCCAACGGCGCCGTGATCTTCGTGCAGCCGACCGTCGGCCAGTATGCCTCGTCGATGTCCTTCATCCAGGGCAACCGCCAGCTGAAATCGAAAGCCGTGTTCGGCCAGGTCAGCCAGCAGGTCACGGACCAGATCAAGCTGACGGCCGGCGCGCGCTATACCAAGGACCATAAATTCGATATCGGCGGCCAGAACTGGGCCTGCCCGAACTGGCCGGCCAATACGCCGCTGGGCACCACCGTGCTCACGCCCGACCAGCTGGCGCAACTGGTCAAGCCGGGCACGGGCCTGGCCAATACGCACAATATCGGACCCGGTGGCGCGATCACGGCGGCTTCCTGCGGCAATACGCCGGGCGATAATTCGGCCGACCTGCGCTACGGCCAGGCCACCTGGCTGGGCCGCATCGAGTACAAGCTGCGGCCCGATATCCTGCTGTTCGGTTCCGTGACCACGGGTTTCCACTCGCCGGCCATCGGCGACGGCGGCGCGACCACCAAGCCTGAAAAATTGACCAGTTATGAAATCGGTTTCAAGTCCGATCTGCTGAACCGCCAGCTGACCCTGAACCTCGACGCCTTTTTGATGAAATACAAGGACAAGCTTGAATCGCAGGTGGTCAACAGCGTGCTGGCCAACTTCAATGCGGCCGGCGCCACCGTCAAGGGCCTGGAAGCGGAATGGGTCTGGCGGCCAACGGCGGTCGATCGCCTGACCGGCAACGCCACCTGGCTGAAAGCCGTGTATGACGATTTTCTGTCGTGCGACGTCGACGCGGCGCGCGCCAATGGCCAGGCTTGCGGCAGCACCGCGCCGCTGGTGAACGTGGGCGGCAGCACCATGAAGCACGCGCCGAAGTTCTCCACGACGGTGCAGTACGAGCATGATTTCACGGTCGCCGGCGGCCAGCTGACGCCGCGCGCGTCGGTGCATTATGAAACCATGAGCTATGTGGGCGCGGGGGCGTTCAACGGCGACGTGCCGGGCCACGCCGGCGTCAAGCGCCAGGAAGCCTATACCACCCTGGACCTGAGCCTGCGCTACCAGCCGGCCAACAAGGCCTATACGGTGGAAGCGTTCGTGCAGAACGCCACCGACAAGGCGGTCAAGCTCGACGTCAACGAGATCTGCACGGATGTGGGCATGCCGTGCCAGCCGACGCAGCAGATCTACGGCGCCTTCTACAACGCGCCGCGCACGGTTGGCGCACGGGTATCGATGAAGTTTTAAGCAGCAGCAGGGCAGGAAGGTCCCAGTAGCATGTTTTGGCCGGGTGGCGACACCCGGCCTTTTTTATTCCAGCGTGGTTTGCACGCTGGCGATGCCGACCTCGGCGCTGCCTTCGGCCAGGCGCAGGTGCAGATGCTGGCGCGCCTGCAGTTGCGCCGGCGAACGCACGATATGGCCTTTTTCGTCGCGCACGATGGCGTAGCCGCGCTCCAGGGTGCGCTGCGGGTTCAGCAGTTCCAGCTGGGCCGCCAGCGCGCCCAGCTGGTGGCGGCGCCGCGCCAGCAGCTGCGTCATGGCCGCGCCGCTACGGCGCTGCGATTCGAGCAGGCGGGCGCGCGGCACCGTCACGTCGGGGCGCAGGGCGGCCCAGCGGTGGCGCAAACGGTCCAGCGCATGGATCGACTGATTCAAAGGGGCGCGCGTGGCGTGCGTCATGGCCGTCGACAGGGCCAGCAGTTGCAGGCGCTGCTGCTGCAGCTGCGCCTTAGGGTTGAGCAGGCGGCGGCTGTGGCGGTCCAGGGTTTGCGCCGCGTCGTCCAGGCGGCGGCGCATGGCGCGGCGCAAATCGGTGGCGTCGGCGCGCAGGGAGGCCAGCCAGTCGGCGCGCGGCGTGGCGGCCAGTTCCGCGGCGGCCGTCGGCGTGGCGGCGCGCAGGTCGGCCGCGAAGTCGGCAATCGTGAAATCCGTTTCGTGGCCGACGCCGCTGATCACCGGCATCGAACAATCGGCAATCGCATGGGCGACGCCTTCGTCGTTGAACGACCATAAATCCTCGATGCTGCCGCCGCCACGGCACACCAGCAGCACGTCGCATTCGGCGCGCTGCGAGGCGGTGCGGATGGCTTGGGCGATTTTTTCCGGCGCCTGCTGGCCTTGCACCGGGGTCGGATACAGGATGATCGACACGTGCGGCGCGCGCCGCTGCAAGGCCGTCAGCACGTCGCGCAGCGCCGCCGCCTGCGGGCTGGTGACGATGCCGATGGTGCGCGCGAACATCGGGATGGCGCGCTTGCGCTCGGCGTCGAACAGGCCTTGCGCCGACAGTTTGTCTTTCAGGCGCTGGAACGCTTCGTACAGGGCGCCCACGCCGGCGCGGCGGATCGCCTCCACATTGATCTGGTAGTCGCCGCGCGCGCCGTACAGGGTGACCAGGGCGCGCACTTCGACCTTGTCGCCTTCGCGCGGCGTGAAACCTGCGTACTGGGCGCGGCCGCGGAACATCACGGCGCGCACCTGGGCCGCGTCATCTTTCAGGGTGAAATACCAATGGCCGGAGCTGGCGCGCGTGAAGTTGGAAATCTCGCCGGCGATCCAGGTCAGCGGAAACGAGCGCTCAAGCAGGCGCGCGACGGCCTGGTTCAGGGCTGTCACGGTCAGCACGGGCGGGGCGGCAAAGCCGCTGTCTGGAGCAGTGTCGTTCATCAGGTCGGTCATATCGGGTGTTTCACAGTGGGAAGAAAGGAGAGCTGTCCACATATTATCGGCGAGGTCATGCTTATGTCATATATCAGGCAAAACAACAAGTTTTATTTCCAAGTCATTGATTTGATGGTGGTTTTAACCATGCCTGATTTACGTGCAGCAGGAAAAAGTCCTTATGGATCAAGCACATCAGCAACACGGGCGGCACTTACGCACAAAGTTATCCACAGAAATTGTGCGGAACTATTTGCTGGGGATAAACACTGCCGAGGCATGGCAAAAACACCGCTGCCGTATTTTTTCGCATGTACACAAAAGCATTATAAATCAATGGCTTGCACTGCCATGCCTGGCCTTGCACACAATCTTATCCACAAAAAATGTGCAGAACTTGTGCGCGCTGCCCATTTTATCCACCAGCGCCCGCTGGTTTGTCCCTGCCTGCTTTTTGCGCAATGTAAGAATAGTCTTACAAAACAAGGACATAAAAACAGGGTCGTCGGCTTGCGCACAATCTTATCCACAGAATATGGGGAGAACTGGATAAATCGTTTTCATGCAGATGGCGATTTTTTGCCGTTGCACAGTGGAAATTGACTGCACTATTTTTGAGCAATCATAAAAAATCCTTTAAAATCAATGTACTTGTATGGAGTCAAGACGCTTGCTCACAATCTTATCCACATTTTTTGTGCGGAACTGCCCTGGATGTGGAAAACGGCAGTGCTCTCCCGGTTTCAGGCCCTGAAAACCGTGGTTTTCAGCTGCTGCCTGAATTTTAATCAATGACATAAAAACGATATAAATCAAAGTACTTGGCTTCTAATTTTGTGCTTGCACACAATCTTGTCCACAGATTGTGTGCAGAACTTATGGCTGGTGAATTGTCCTGCGGCACTATGGATTGCCACATTTTTGTGCATGGAAAACTTTTCCTTTGAAATCAATGGCTTGATGGTAATTGCGGGCTTTGCGCACAATCTTGTCCACAGTAAATGTGCAGAACTTTTATTTCATTGCTTGTTTCATATTGACTCCCTGTGAATAGCTGCTATGCCTGTATTTTGCGCAGGATATAAATATTCAATAAAATCAACAGCTTGCATTTGATTGGGCTGGCTTGCACACAATCTTATCCACACAAACGGTGCAAAACCCGAGCAATTGTTCGGCGCCGTGCCGCCCACGCCGCTGGCGGGGATGCGGCGAGCACCACTTGCCGCCGGCGCTCCAACGCGCTACATTGCGCCATTCGTCGTAGGCGTTTCACCTTTTCATTATTCCGGGAGTTCCTTTGCTCGCTATTTTCCAAGCCGCCGGCTGGCCCATCTGGCTGTTGTTGATCGCTTCCATCGTCGCGCTGGCCCTGATCATCGAGCGATTGCTGTACCTGCGCCGTCCGCGCATCCTGCCGCGCAAGCTGTTCGATGAAGTGGTGCAGGTGTATCGCAGCGGCAAGATTACCCCCGACACGATCGCCAAGCTGGAAGCCAATTCGCCGCTGGGCGTGGTGCTGGCCGCCGCGCTGCGCAATGTCGACGCGCCGCGCGAGGTGATGAAGGAATCGATCGAGGAAGCCGGCAGCGGCGTGGCCCACACGCTGGAACGCTTCCTCACCACCCTGGGCACGATTGCCACCCTGGCGCCGCTGATGGGCCTGTTCGGCACGGTAATCGGCATGATCGAGATCTTTGCCTCGCCGGGCGCCACCGCCTCGAACTCGGCGCTGTCGCACGGTATTTCCGTCGCCCTGTATAACACCGCATTCGGTCTGGCGATCGCCATGCCGGCCTTGATCTTCTATCGCCACTTCCGCGCCCTGGTCGACAGCTTTGTCATCGACATGGAGCAGCAAGCGGTCAAGTTCGTCGACCTCGTCCACACTGGCCGCCAATGAACTTTCGTAAAGGCAAGGGGAGGGAAGACCCCGAAATCAATCTGATCCCCTTTATCGACGTGCTGCTGGTGATCCTGATCTTCCTGATGGTCAGCACCACCTACAGCAAGTTCACGGAACTGCAGATCACCTTGCCCACGGCCAACGCCGAGCAGGCCAAGGACAAGCCGCAGCAGATCGACGTCACCATCGACGCCAAGGGCAATTACACGGTCAACCTGCAGCCCGTGTCGTTCCGCGACGTGGCCGGTCTGGCCGACGCGCTGCAGGATGCCGCCAAGGCCGCCAACGGCGGCAAGCCGCCCGCGCAGACGCCGGTGGTGGTGGTGAACGCCGACCAGCTTGCCATGCACCAGATGGTAATCCACGTGATGGAAGCGGCGCGCCTGGCCGGCTATGAAAAGCTGACCTTTGCGGCCCAGGCTGGCGGAACCAAATAACGCAGGTCGGGTTAGCCGGCACGGCGTAACCCGACACCACCGTTGGCTGCACATGTCGGATTACGCTGCGCCTGGCGGCACAGCTAATCCGACCTACACCACTTTCACGCTTTTCTTCATGCCCACATCCTCCCCCCAGCTCGAAACCACACTCACCCGCGCCTGGCTCAAGCGCGGCCCGCTGGCCTGCGCCCTGTGGCCCGTGTCGCTGCTGTTCGGCGCCTTGAGTGCCGTGCGGCGCGGCCTGTACCGCGCCAATCTCCTGAAATCGCAGCGCCTGCCGGTGCCAGTCGTCGTGGTCGGCAATATCTTTATCGGCGGCACCGGCAAGACGCCGCTGACGATCTGGCTGGTGCAGGCCTTGCGCGCGGCCGGCATGCGGCCGGGCGTGATTTCGCGCGGCCATGGCAGCGCCGACCGCACGCCGCGCGCCGTTGGCGCCAGCTCGACGCCGCAGCAGGTGGGCGACGAGCCGCTGCTGATCTTCCAGCGCGGCGGCTGCCCGGTGATGGTGGGCCGCGACCGCGCGCAGGCGGGCCGGGCGCTGCTGGCGGCGCATCCCGAGGTCGATGTGCTGGTCACCGACGACGGCCTGCAGCATTACGCCCTGAAACGCGACGTGGAAATCGTGCTGTTCGACGGCCGTGGCGTGGGCAATGGCTGGCTGCTGCCGGCCGGTCCCTTGCGCGAACCGCCGCGCCGGCGCCGCGACGTGACGGTGATCAACGCGGCCGAGCTGGCGCCGGCACTGGTGGCCAGCGTCGCGCCCGGCAAGGGCCTGGTGGTGCAAATGCGCCTGGCCGGCGGCGTGGCCGAACGGCTGGCCGACCGTCGCGAACAAGTGCCGCTGGAACAGCTGGCGGTGCATGGCCAGCGCATCGTGGCGGCCGCCGGCATCGGCAATCCGCAGCGCTTTTTCAGCATGCTGCGCGGCGCGGGATTGCGCTTCGACGAGCTGCCCTTGCCCGACCATCATGATTTCCTCGACCAGCCCTTTGCCGCGCTCGACACGGATGTGATCTTGATCACCGAGAAGGATGCAGTAAAATGTGCGCAAATTGAATATCTCAAAGATGACCCGAGACTGTGGGTCGTCCCGGTCAGCGCCCACATAGACGGCGCGCTGGCCCAACAAATTGTGGAGAAATGTCGTGGACGCTCGACTGCTTGATATCCTGGTCTGCCCTGTTTGCAAGGGCCCGCTTGAACACGATAAAAAGGCGCAGGAACTGATCTGCCGCCCTGACCGCCTTGCCTATCCGATT
This sequence comes from Janthinobacterium sp. PSPC3-1, assembly GCF_049896105.1. Classification (NCBI taxonomy): domain Bacteria; kingdom Pseudomonadati; phylum Pseudomonadota; class Betaproteobacteria; order Burkholderiales; family Oxalobacteraceae; genus Janthinobacterium; species Janthinobacterium sp. PSPC3-1. Next base: position 94,836 of record NZ_JAFCTQ010000006.1, read on the forward strand.
CGTGACGGCATCCCCATCATGTGGGCCGACGAAGCGCGCACCCTGCAAGACGCCGTGGAATAAGCGATGTCGTTCATCGTCATCATTCCGGCCCGCCTGGCGTCGACGCGCCTGCCCGACAAGCCGCTGGCCGACCTGGGCGGCAAACCGATGGTGGTGCGCGTGGCCGAGCAGGCGCTGCTGTCGGGCGCCTCGCGCGTGATCGTCGCCACCGACCATGAGGACATCCGCGACGCCTGTGCCGCGCATGGGGTGGAGGCGTGCATGACGCGGGCCGACCATCCGTCGGGCACCGACCGCATCGCCGAAGTGGCGCGCGCGCTGGCGTTGCCGATGGATGCCGTGGTGGTCAATCTGCAGGGCGACGAACCGCTGATCGATCCATCCCTGCTGGCCGCCTGCGCCGCGCGCATCGGCGCCACGGTGCCGATGGCCACCTGCGCCCATCCGCTGCATGACATGGCGGACGCTTTCAACCCGAACGTGGTGAAGGTGGTGCTCGACAGGCACGGCCGCGCGCTGTACTTTTCGCGTGCGACGATCCCATGGCACCGCGACGGCTTTGCGCAGTCGCGTGACAGCGTACCGCCAGGCTACGTGCCGCTGCGCCATATCGGCCTGTACGCCTACAGCAATGCCTTTTTGCAGGAATATCCCACGCTGGAAGCGTCGCCGCTGGAACAGATCGAAGCGCTGGAGCAACTGCGCGTGCTGTGGCACGGCCATGCGATTGCCGTCCATGTGACGGACACTGCGCCGGCGGCCGGGGTCGATACGCCGCAAGACCTGGCGCGGGTGCGGGCGCACTACCAGACTACGTAAGCATTACCCGCAAAACGGTCGGCGCGCAAATATAATTTGTGCGTTTGCGACAAATACCACATTTTCAAACGCCAGCTTTCATAATTGCTGGCTTTGATCAATCGGCCCATGCCAAATCGACACCAAACTGGCGTTCCGGCGATTTTTTGTGGTAAGTTTCGTAGGGAAAGATAGTCAAGACTGCACCATCTAAAAATAATTACACATACCCATCCAAAATCTGTTTTTTAGGAACTTCAATGCGTCTCATACTGTTAGGAGCACCCGGTGCCGGCAAGGGCACCCAAGCTAACTTCATCAAAGAAAAATACAATATTCCGCAAATCTCCACGGGCGACATGCTGCGCGCGGCGATCAAGGCCGGCACCGAACTGGGCCTGGCTGCGAAAAAAGTCATGGATGCGGGCGGCCTGGTGTCGGACGACATCATGATCGGCCTGGTCAAGAACCGCCTGCAGGACGCCGATTGCGCCAATGGCTATCTGTTCGACGGCTTCCCGCGCACCATCGCGCAAGCGGACGCCATGAAAGACGCCGGCATCAATGTCGACTACGTGCTGGAAATCGACGTGCCGGACGAGTCCATCATCGAGCGCATGGATGGCCGCCGCAGCCACCCGGGTTCGGGCCGCGTCTACCACATCAAGTTCAATCCGCCGAAGGTCGACGGCGTCGATGACGTCACCGGCGAAGCGCTGATACAGCGCGACGACGACAAGGCCGAAACGGTGAAAAAACGCCTGGACGTGTACCACAACCAGACCAAGGTCCTGCTCGGCTATTACAACGAGTGGGCGCAGTCCGGCCTGCCGGGCGCACCGAAATACCGCCGCATCGCCGGCGTCGGCCCGGTCGAGCAGATCCGCGACAGCGCATTTGCCGCCCTGGCGGAATAAGGCAGCACAAAAAGCGGACACGAGTGTCCGCTTTTTTCATCTGGCTTCAATGGCTGCCATCCCGTTTCAGCAGTGTTTTTTTGCAGCTCGTGTTTTCCTGGCTGCGGGTCTCGCCCGCAGCTGTAGGCAATAACGTCGTATAAAAACAGAAGGAGACGATATGGCAGCCAGTCTGTGGTTTGCGGTGGCCTGCGGCGTGGTCGCAGTCATTTACGGTTTGCTCTCGCGCAGCTGGATCCTGCGCCAGGACCCGGGCAACGCGCGCATGCAGGAAATCGCGCTGGCCATCCAGCAGGGCGCGGCCGCCTACCTGGCGCGCCAGTACCGCACCATCGCGTTGGTGGGCGTGGTGCTCCTGATCGCCATCTATGCCTTGCTGGGCGTGCACACGGCGCTGGGTTTTTTGATCGGCGCCGTGCTGTCGGGCGCCTGCGGCTTTATCGGCATGAACGTGTCGGTGCGCGCCAATGTGCGCACGGCGCAGGCGGCCACCCTGGGCATCAACCAGGCGCTGAACGTGGCCTTCAAGGGGGGCGCCATCACCGGCATGCTGGTGGTCGGCCTGGGCCTCCTGGGCGTGACCCTGTTCTACTGGCTGCTGGCGTCGACCGGCGCGGCCGGCCTGTCGCAGCATGACCTGATCAAGCCGCTGATCGGCCTGGCCTTCGGCGCCTCGCTCATTTCCATCTTCGCGCGCCTGGGCGGCGGCATCTTTACCAAGGGCGCCGACGTGGGCGCGGACCTGGTCGGCAAGGTCGAGGCGGGCATCCCCGAAGACGACCCGCGCAACCCGGCCGTGATTGCCGATAACGTGGGCGACAATGTGGGCGACTGCGCCGGCATGGCGGCCGACCTGTTCGAAACCTATGTGGTGACCCTGATCGCCACCATGCTGCTCGGCGCCCTGTTGCTTGGGGATGCCTCCAGCACCGCCATCGTCTATCCGCTGCTGCTGGGCGCGGTGTCGATCCTGGCGTCGATCGTCGGCTGCTCGATGGTGAAAACGGCGCCCGGGGAAAAAATCATGTCGGCGCTGTACACGGGCCTGTGGTGGGCGGCCGGCCTGTCGCTGGTGGGCTTTGCGGTGGTCACCTGGCTGCTGTGGCCAAGCGACGCCATGCGCTACAAGATGATGGGCTCCGCCGTGGTCGGCATCGTGCTGACCGGGCTGATGGTGTATATCACCGAATACTACACGGGCACCGATTTCAAGCCGGTGCGCCATATCGCCGAAGCGTCGACCACCGGCCACGGCACCAATATCATCGCCGGCCTGGGTGTGTCGATGAAGTCGACCGCGTATCCGGTGCTGGCCGTCTGCGTGGCCATTCTGGTGTCGTACCAGCTGGGCGGGCTGTATGGCATCGCCATTGCGGCCACGGCCATGCTGTCGATGGCCGGCATTATCGTCGCGCTCGACGCCTACGGCCCCATCACCGACAACGCGGGCGGCATCGCGGAAATGTCGGGCCTGCCCGACTCGGTGCGCGCGATTACCGATCCGCTCGATGCGGTGGGCAATACCACCAAGGCCGTCACCAAGGGCTATGCCATCGGCTCGGCCGGCCTGGCCGCGCTGGTGCTGTTTGCCGACTACACGCATGCGCTCGAATCGGTGGGCCGGCACATCACGTTCGATTTGTCGAATCCGATGGTGATCGTGGGGCTGTTCATCGGCGGGCTGATTCCCTACCTATTCGGCGCGATGGCGATGGAAGCGGTGGGCCGCGCGGCCGGCGCCGTGGTGGTGGAAGTGCGGCGCCAGTTCCGCGACATCAAGGGCATCATGGAAGGCACGGCCAAGCCCGAATACGACAAGGCGGTCGACATGCTGACGGCCTCGGCGATCCGCGAGATGATCGTGCCTTCTTTGCTGCCGGTGGTGGTGCCGGTGGTGGTCGGCATGCTGCTGGGACCGGCGGCGCTCGGTGGCCTGCTGATGGGGACGATTGTGACCGGCCTGTTCGTGGCCATTTCCATGACCACCGGCGGCGGCGCCTGGGACAATGCCAAGAAATATATCGAGGACGGCCATTTCGGCGGCAAGGGGTCGGACGCGCACAAGGCGGCCGTGACGGGCGACACGGTGGGCGACCCCTACAAGGACACGGCCGGCCCTGCCGTCAATCCCCTGATCAAGATCATCAATATCGTGGCGCTGCTGCTGGTGCCGCTGCTGCCGGCCACCGGCTGGCTGGCGGTCAGCGCGCCGGCGCCGGTGACGGCCAGCCAGCCGCCTATCCTGACGCCGGCCACGCCGCCCGCCCTGCCGGCGCAATAAAACAGGCGGATCAGCGGCCCTCGCGCGAATAATACAGCGTGGTGCCGCACTGGCGGCAGATATGGCCGCGCAGGTAGGAATGGTTCATCAGGCGCTCGGTACCCATGTGGCCGCTGCCGCACTTGTGGCATTTCACGCGGCTATCCCTGACGCATTGCGGGTGCTGGCGCTTGTACCAGTCAAAATTCTTGCTGGCCTTTCTGGCGTTGTGCCGGTAGATCAGGAAAAAGACGCCCGCAAAAAGAAGAAACGGTATCCAGCCGTAATAGGTTGGTAAGTCATGAATGGTATTCATATTGTATTTCCAGAAGGGTAAGTAATTCTCAGATGCAATATTATTGTTCCTGCATGAATATTGCAAGCCCAACTGGCGCCAGCCTGCCCGGGTCGGGCAGGCTGCATGGCGCAATGGCGATCAGAAGCGCGAGGTCAGACCCGCGAACAGGCGCCGGCTGGGCACGTAATACTCGACCAGGCCGTCCGCGGCAGGACCTTTCCTGAACAGATTCTCCACACCGCCGCGCATGGTCCAGTTGGGCGTCAGCTTGTATGACACGACCGTGTCGACGATGGTATAGGCCCGGTTCGGCTTGCGCGACGTCGACGCGCGCGTTTGCGCATCGAGTTCCTTGCCCGTGTATTGGGCCGACACTTCGGCGTACAGCTGGTCGTTCACCTGCCAGCCCAGCGCGGAATACAGCGACACTTTCGGCGTTGCCAGCAGGTTGACGCCGGTGGTCAGGTTCTTCGCTTCCGCCATGTAGGTGAGGTTGTTGCGCCAGCTGAGGTTTTTCGTCAATGGCGCCGTCAGCGTGGCTTCGACACCGCTGGTGCGTGCCTTCTGGATATTCGTCATTTTGGTCCACCAGATGCCCTGGAACTTGCCCAGTGGCGCATAGTCGATCTTGTTCTTGAAGTCGGTGTGGAAATACGTCAGCCCGGCATCCCAGCCATTGTGGTCGTACGCCACGCCGATCTCGCCGGCGGTGCTGGTTTCCGGTTTCAGGTCGGCATTGCCGGCCATATAGCAGGTGCCGCTGACATAGCCCAGCGGACGCAGGCTGGTGCAGCCGCGGCCGCCCGAATTGGTGGCGGCCGACGGCGAGTTTTCCTTCAGGCTGGGGGCGCGAAAGCCTTGCGACACGCCGCCCTTGACGGTCCAGGCAGGAAGCGGGTGGTACACCAGGTACAGGCGCGGGCTGTAGTGGTTGCCGAACTTGCTGTGGTGATCGAGCCGCAGGCCGGCCGTGGCCGTCAGGTCGTCACGCAGGAACAGCTGGTCTTCGGCGAACAGCGCCGAGGTGGTGCCCGACAGGGAAGCGCCCGTCACCGGATTGCCCAGGTAGTCCAGCGGAATGGTGCCGATGGTGTCGGTATTGGTCAGTTGCTGGTGCTTCCACTGGCCGCCCATTACCAGCAACTGCTCGACACCCCAGCCCAAGCGTTTCTCCAGGGTGGCGTCGAGCGTGCTGTCCTTCGATTTTGCAACCACGCCGGTGACCTGGTTGTCGTAGTCGTTGTGGTACAGATTGACCCGCGCCTTGCCGAACTCCAGCTTGCCTTCATAGCCGAGGCTGATGCTCTTGCGTATCAGCTTGCTGGCGCCCCAGGCATAGAACAGCGGCTCGCCGTCGGCATCCAGCGCGGGCGAATCGCTCGCCTCCTGGCGGCCGTAACTGGCGTCCAGCGACAGGCTGTGTTGCTTGTTCAGGGCCCAGTTCAGCTGGCCCGTGATGCTCTGGTTGCGCTCGCCACCGATGCCGCCCGCGTTCCTGATGATTTTTTCGTCCGCGTTCTGTTTCGACTGCGCCACGCCCAGGCGCATGCCGATGGTGTCCGACAGCGGGCCGGCCAGGTTCAGGCCCAGCTGGTGCGCCGCGCCGCGGCCGCTGTCCTGCGGTTCGATGTAGTTGGCGGTGGCCGAACCGTTCCATTTGCCCGGCACCTTGCGCGTGATGATATTGATCACGCCGCCCATCGCGTCCGAACCGTACAGCGAGGACATGGGGCCGCGCACCACCTCGATGCGCTCGATCATCTCGGGCGAAATCCAGTTCAGGTCCTGGCGGCCCAGGTCGGGGCGGTAGGCGGTGTCGGCCGAACTGCCCATGCGCTTGCCGTCGACCAGGATCAGGGTGTATTTGTCGGGCAGGCCGCGCAGCTTGATTTTCGACTCTTCGCCGACCGGACTGGTGCCGCCCGTCACGCCGGGGATGCGGCGCAGCAGGGTGTTCAGGTCGATCACCGGCTGGCGTTCGATTTCCTCGCGCGTGATGACGCTGATGCTGGCCGGCGCATCCTTGATATCGATGGCCGTGCCCGAGGCGGTGACCACCACTGTGGCCAAGGTGGGCTCCAGGGCGGCGGGTGCGCCTTCGGCCCAGGCGCTGCCGACGGCCAGCGACAGCAGGCAGGGCAGCAGGGTGAGAGCAGGTGCGGAAGAACGTGCGGAAGGCAAAACGGTACTGCGCTTGAGCATATGCAAACTTTCCAGGAGGGGGTTATTCCTGGCTGCCTGCGGGTGGCTCGGAGATCGAGGGACGAGATATTGCCGCATTCTATGAATGCGAATAAGAATCGTTCACATTGTAATGCCGTCCTGGCAAGAAAGAAAGTGCATGTAAAAAATAAAAAACGACGTTGCAGATTTTATCCTGCTGCGATTTCGTACGGCAGCAGCCAGGCCCGCGCCGGCAAACGTAAAAAAGCGTTACCTTGGCTGGTATCTGCCGCCATCCAGGCCAATAATGCAGGCATGCGCGCTTGCGGGAGTACCGTATGAAATCCTCGCTATTACTGTTGTTGTTCGCCGATAGCGCCGCCTGGGCCGGCGGCCAGCAGGCGGCCCAGGCGCCAGCTGAACCGCTGCCCGTCTGCCGTCTCGATCCGCAAGACAACACGAAACTCGCCGTCGAGCCCTGCGCCACCGCGCCGCCGGTAGCGGCGCGGCGCGCCGTGCCGCAGGTGATCGGCCGCATGCCGGCCACCCGGATGCCGCCGCCCGTGATCCATGCTCAAACCGTGCCGCCAGCCACGCACGCGCCGGTGCCCAGCATGCCGCTGCCAGTCAATTCCTGCGACAGCGGCGGCTGCCGCGATGCCTCGGGCATGCGCCACGACGGCGGCGTCGGCAACGCCACCCTCGATGCGAATGGCCGCATCTGCCATCGCAACGGCGCTTTCCTGCAGTGTTTTTAAAGGAGGTTCAAGTACGACGCCGGGCAATTTTATTGTTTGTTTGTGTATATCATGAGACAATTAAAATGCAAATTTTATAATCTCGCGATACACAACCGCCCGGCATACTCCATGAACCTCGACCGCCTTCGCTGGCAATTCCTGCTTTTCTCCCTGTGCGTGGCGGTGCTGCTGGCCGCGTCTTTCCTGGGCGGCGCGGCGCTGCTGGCACAGGCCTACCAGGGCCACTCGCTGCCGGCCCTGAACCGCTTGCTGTCGCACGCCGGCAGGCATCCCCTCGATTTTTACCTCGACAAGCTGCACACGCTGCTGGCCTTTGGTCTGATGTTGTGGCTGGTCTTTACCGCGACTGCCGCGCTGGCCCTGCATCGCCTGAGGCGGCCGCCCGGGCCGGGCAGCGACTGGCTCGATTACCTGATCTTCGCCCTGTATGCGGCGGCCTTCCTCGGCTTCCTGGCGTACTTCGGCACCGAGGAAAGCTGGTACCGGATCGACCAGATCATGGCGTATGAGGGCCGGCCGCCGTTCCAGCATCGCGTGCTGTTCATTTTCCCGGCGCAGCTGATGCAATACGCCATGCCGCAACTGGGCGTCATCCAGAGCTATCTCTGGTCGCAGCTGCTGGCCGTGGTGCTGATGCTGTGGGCGGTACGCCGCCTGGCCGGCCTGTTCATCCGCAGCGACCTGGCCTTTGTCGGCCAGGCGCTGGCGCTGTGCATGTGGGCGCCGACCCTCAATTACTACACCTTTTATGATATCGGCATCATCTTCGTGTTTGCCTTCTGCCTCTACCATTTGTTGCGGCGCGAATGGCTGCCTTATCTGCTGATGCTGGCGGCCGGTACCTTCAATCATGAGATCACGCTGTTCCTGATCGTGGCCAGCGCCGTCATGTTGCTCGGCACCATGCCCTGGCGCACGCTGGCCGGCTTGCTTGCCGTGCAACTGGCCCTGTATGGCCTGGTGCGCCTGCTGCTGTTTTCTCTGCTGCCGGCGCAGCAGGCCTGGGAAGGCGGCAAGCTGATGTTCAATCTGCACTTGCTGCGGGACGAGCCGCGCGTGCTGCTGTACAGCCTGGGCCCCTTGCTGCTGTGGTATGCGCTGGCCGCCACCGGCTGGCGCCATGCGCCGGCATTGCTGCGCCGCTGCGTCATCATCCTGCCTTGTCTGTTCGTGATGACGGCGGTGGTGGGGCAATTCAACGAGTCGCGCCAGTTCGACGCCTTTATTCCGGTCGCCATGGCATTGATGCTGTGTGCGCTGAATGCCCGCCTGGGCGCCGCCGCCGTCCGCTTGCCGGCCGGTGGCGGCGGCTGGCGCGCGGCCACCTTCCTGGCAGGCACGCCGGAAGGCAAGGCATGAGCCAGCACCGGGTGCGCAAGACCGCCAATGTGCCGCTGGTGGTCGATCTCGACGGCACGCTGATTCATTCCGACCTGCTGTGGGAATCGATCCTGCTCTTCATCAAGTCGTATTTTTTCCAGGCGTGGCGCTTGCCTTTCTGGCTGTTGCTGGGCAAGGCCGGTTTCAAGGAAAAAATGGCTTCCTCTGTCGAGCTTGATCCTGAGGCCTTGCCCTACGACAGGGTCTTGCTGGCCGACCTGGCGCGGCAGCAGGCGCAAGGCCGGCTGATCGTGCTGGCGACGGGCGCGCAGCGCCGTTTCGCCGACCTGATTGCCGCCCATCTGGGCCTGTTCGGCCATGTGCTGGCCACCGAAGGCGGCGTCAACCTCACTTCGCACCACAAGGCCAGGCAACTGACGGCCGTCTACGGCGCCAGGGGTTTCGACTATATCGGCAACGCCAGCGTCGATATCGCGGTCTGGAATGCCAGCAACGATGCGTTTTCCGTCACGCGCAAGCCATTTCGCCTGGCCAGCGGCTGGCGCACGCGTTCGGCCGGCACGCCGCGCGGCGGCTGGGCCGTGCCCCTGCTCAAGGCCATGCGGCCGCGCCAGTGGCTGAAAAATCTGCTGGTATTCGTGCCGATGCTGGCCGGCCATGCGCTGAACCTCGATACCCTGGTGCAATCGCTGGTGGCGTTTGCCGCCTTTTCCCTGTGCGCCTCGAGCGCCTACCTGCTCAATGACGCCCTCGATGCGCCCGATGACCGGCGCCATCCCGTCAAATGCCTGCGGCCGATCGCCGCCGGCAGCTTGCCGCTATCCGTCGCCATGCTGGCCAGCCCGCTGCTGGCGCTGGCCGCGCTGCTGCTGTGCGCGCTGTTTGATCCCTTGTTGCTGCTGGTAGTGGCGATCTACTTTGCCAGCACCCTGGCTTACTCGATGCTGCTGAAACGCCTGCTGATGGTCGACATCGTCACCCTGGCCATGCTGTACACACTGCGCATCCTCGGCGGCGGCGCGGCGACCCATATCGAGCCGTCGTTCTGGCTGCTGGCGTTCTCCTTTTTCATTTTCCTCAGCCTGGCCTTGCTCAAGCGCTACAGCGAACTGTTCAACCTGGAACGCCAGGGCAAGCAAAAGACGCGCGGGCGCAGCTACAGCACCAGCGATAAAATTCCGATTGGCATCATGGGTATCAACAGCGGCTTTATCGCGCTGCTGGTCTTCATGTTGTACTTCAATTCGCAGAATATCCTGGTGCTGTATGCGCGCCCATACTTATTGCTGGGCATCGTGCCCCTGCTGGTATTCTGGCTGGGACGCCTGTGGACCTTGTCGTTTCGTGGCGAGGTCAATGAAGATCCGGTGCTGTATGTCAGCAAGGATCGCACCAGCCTGGCGATTATCGCCGCCTGTCTGGCACTGGCCGTCGGCGCCAGCCTGTAAGCACTCACCTGACTGATCACTCATGAATACTGTTTCCGCAGGATATCTATGGTGCGCGCTGGCCGCCGTCGCCAGCGCCGCCGCCACCTTGTTGATCAAGCTGTCCAGCCAGCATGGCAGCGGCATCGACCTGCAGCGCCTGGCCTGGCTGGGCGGCGCCGGCGGCGCCTACGCCCTGGGCTTTATCTGCTATGCGGTGGCGCTGGAAAAACTGCAGATCAGCCTGGCCTATCCGGCCATGACGGCCATCACCATGGCCCTCGTTACCGTGCTGGGCTGCGTGGTGCTGAACGAGGCGCTGACGCTGCCGAAAATGGCCGGCATCATCTTGATCACGGCGGGCGCTTTCGTGCTGTCGCGCTGATTTTTCCTGGCCAGCCCGACGGTAATGCTGGTCACGGCGCAAAAAATGGCTACAATTGGCGCTGACATGACGTTTACGTAAACGTAAAGGTCGATGCGATCATCAAACCCATCAGGAGACTTCATGCAAATTCAGGACAATGTATTCATCATCACCGGCGGCGCCTCGGGACTGGGCGCGGCCACGGCGCGCATGCTGACCGCTGCCGGCGGCAAGGTCGTGCTGGCCGACGTGCAGGTCGAAGCGGGCCAAGCGCTGGCGGCCGAATTGAACGGTGTGTTCGTGCGCTGCGACGTCACCTCGGAAGAAGACGGCCTGGCGGTGGTGGCGGCGGCGACCGCGCTCGGTACCCTGCGTGGTCTGGTCAACTGCGCCGGCGTGGCACCGGCCGTGAAAACCGTCGGCAAGGACGGCCCGCATCCGCTGGCGCTGTTCCAGAAGGTGGTCAATATCAACCTGGTGGGCACCTTCAATATGTGCCGGCTGGCGGCCGACGCCATGGGCAAGCTGGACGCCACGGCGGAAGGCGAGCGCGGCATCATCATCAATACGGCCTCGGTGGCGGCCTTTGACGGCCAGATCGGCCAGGCCGCGTACGCCTCGTCCAAGGCGGCGGTGGCGGGCCTGACCCTGCCGATGGCGCGCGACCTGTCGCGCAGCGGCATCCGCGTGATGACGGTGGCGCCCGGCATTTTCGAAACACCGATGCTGCTCGGCATGCCGGCCGAAGTGCAGGATGCGCTGGGCAAGATGGTGCCGTTCCCTTCGCGCCTGGGCAAGCCGGGCGAGTACGCGCAGCTGGTGAAAGCGATTGTCGAAAACGTCATGCTCAATGGCGAAACGATCCGCCTCGATGGCGCGATTCGCATGCAGCCAAAATAAGCGGTAACTTGCCGGCTGGTCTATTGCTGTAGGATACCTCCGTGTTTGTTATCGGAGTCTCCATGAACAGTTTCAAGCCGCTGGTCCTGCCTTTTGTATTGTTGGGGGCCTTGTGCGCCGGCCCTGCTGTTGCCGAAGTGCCGCCAAAGGCGCCCGAGATCGCCACCGCGTATGCGGAAAAGCCGGGCTGGGCGGCGCAGAAGTTCATGGTGGCGGCCGCCAATCCGCTGGCGGCCGACGCCGGCTACCGCATGCTCAAGCAGGGCGGCAGCGCGATCGACGCGGCCATCGCCACCCAGCTGGTGCTGACCCTGGTCGAGCCGCAATCGTCGGGCATCGGCGGCGGCGCCTTTCTGCTGTACGCCGACGGCAAGCAGGTGCAGGCGTTTGACGGGCGTGAAACGGCGCCGGCCGCCGCCGACGACACCCTGTTCCAGAATCCCGACGGCAGCCCCGTGTCGCGCGCCACCGGCGTGGTCGGCGGGCGTTCCGTGGGCGCGCCCGGCGTGCTGCGCATGCTGGAACTGGCGCACAAGGAACACGGCAAGCTGGCCTGGGCCACCCTGTTCGGCCCGGCCATCCAGCTGTCGCAGGGCGGCTTCCCGGTCAGCCAGCGCCTCAACGGCCTGCTGAAATGGGACCAGGCCCTGAAACGCGACCCGGTCGCCGCCGCCTATTTCTACGATAAAAACGGCCAGCCCTGGCCGGTCGGCCATGTGCTCAAAAACCCTGCCTTGGCGCTTACCCTGCGCGAGATCGCCCGTGGCGGCGCCGACGCCTTTTATAACGGCCGCATCGCGCGCGATATCGCCGCCAAGGTGGCCTCGCACCCTGGCAATCCGGGCAAGCTGACGGCACAAGATATCGCCGGCTACCGCGCCAGGGTGCGCGAGCCGGTGTGCAGCGACTACAAGGCCTGGACCGTCTGCGGCATGCCGCCGCCGTCGTCGGGAGGCATCGCGATCGCGCAGATGCTGGGCATGCTGGAAACGAAAGAGATCGGCGCGTATCCCCCCGTCGACGGCGTGCCCGACGCGCGCGCCATCCATCTGTTTGCCGAGGCGGGGCGCCTGGCGTATGCCGACCGCAACCGCTATGTGGCCGATACCGACTTCGTTCCGCTGCCGGGCGCCGGCATCGCCGCGATGCTCGACAAAGGCTATCTGGCGCAGCGCGCCGCGCTGATCGGCGAGCGGTCGATGGGCCGCGCCGTGGCCGGCACGCCGCCGGGCATGCAGGTGGCGTGGGGCCTGGACAACGCCTTGCAGCGCCCGTCCACCTCGCACCTGGTGGCGGTCGATGCGTTCGGCGGCGGCCTGTCGATGACCACCAGCGTGGAAGACGCGTTTGGCGCGCGCCAGATGGTCGACGGTTTCCTGCTGAATAATCAATTGACCGACTTCTCGTTCGACTCGCGCGATGCGAACGGCCCCATCGCCAACCGGGTCGAAGCGGGCAAGCGTCCGCGCAGCGCCATGTCGCCCACCCTGGTGTTTGAAAAAGGCACGCGGAAACTGGTGCTGGCCACCGGCTCGCCGGGCGGCTCGTCCATCATCAATTACGTGGCCAAGGTACTGGTCGCCACCATGGACTGGGGCCTGAACGTGCAGCAGGCGATCAGCCTGCCGAACTTCGGCAGCCGCAATGGCCCGACCGAGCTGGAACAGGGCCGGATTCCGGCCGCCCAGGTCGATGCGCTGCGCGCGATGGGCCACGAGGTGCGCGTGAGCGAACAGAATTCCGGGCTGCAGGGCATCATGCGCCTGCACGCGCACGGCCAGGATTTCTGGTTCGGCGGTGCGGATCCGCGACGCGAAGGCATGGTCCGGGGCGACTGAGATAAAATTCCACAAAGCATCTTGACCCTGCTAATCTGCCGGCATGGGAATGGAAAACAATAAAACAGGCTTGATACTGAGCGGCGGCGGGGCGCGCGCCGCCTACCAGGTGGGGGTGCTGCAATCGATTTCGGCGATCCTGCTGGAAGCGGGCTGGGCGCCCGAGCGCAATCCCTTCGACATCATCTGCGGCACCTCGGCCGGCGCCATCAACGCCACCGCGCTGGCCTGCCGCGCCGACCATTTCGGCGAGGGCGTGCAAAAGCTGCTCGACGTGTGGCAGCATATCGAGGTCGAGCAGGTCTACCGCGCCGATTCGCTGGGCGTGATCCGCTCGGGCGCGCGCTGGCTGTCCCTGCTGTCGTTCGGCTGGCTGTTGCGCCAATGGCACGCTTCGCCACCGACCTCGCTGCTCGACAATACTCCCCTGGTCAGCCTGCTGCACCGCATGCTCGACCTGCCGCGCCTGGACGCGGCGCTGGCCGACGGCCGCCTGCATGCGCTGGCCGTCACCGCCTCGTCGTATTCGGGCAGCCGGCACATGACGTTCTACCAGACCGGCGCCGAGATCGCGCCGTGGGTGCGCACCCAGCGCCTGGCGCTGCAGGAGCAGATCGGCGTCGAGCACCTGCTGGCCTCGGCCGCGATTCCCTTCATCTTTCCCGCCGTGCCCTTGTTTATCGGCGGCCAGCGCGAGTATTGCGGCGACGGGTCGATGCGCCAGCTGGCGCCGATTTCACCGGCCATCCACCTGGGCGCGAACAAGGTGCTGGTGGTGGGCGCCGGGCGCATGACGGAGCCGGCGCCCAGCAAGGCCGAATCGGCGCGCTACCCGAGCCTGGCGCAGATCGCCGGCCATGCGCTGTCGTCGATCTTCCTTGACGGCCTGGCGGTCGACATCGAACGCCTGAACCGCATCAACCTCACCTTGTCGATGCTGCCGCCGGAATTGCTGGGCAAGACAGCCTTGCGGCCGGTGGAGCTATTGGTGATCGCGCCGTCCGAGCGCCTCGACGCCATCGCCAGCCGCCATATCGGCAGCTTGCCGCGGCCGATACGCACCATGTTGTCCGGCATCGGCGCGGCCGAAGCCAGGGGCGCGGCGCTGGCGTCGTATTTATTGTTCGAATCGACGTATACTAACGAGCTGATTCGTCTTGGACAGCGCGACACGCAGGCCCGCAAAGACGATGTACTGGCGTTTTTCGCCGCCTGACGCGCAAGTGGCGCGTTTTTTTTGACTGGACGATCGTGCTGGTATTTCGACGGGTATGGGCTGTGGCGTGGTGTTTGAGCCTGCTGGTGGGCGCCTGGGCGCAGGCGGCGCCGGCGCGCACCTTGCGCTTCGACCAGCTCAGCGTCGAACACGGCCTGGCGCAGGAATCGGTGCTGGCGATCGCCCAGGATGCGCAAGGTTTCATGTGGTTCGGCAGCCAGTCGGGCCTGAGCCGCTTCGACGGCTACCGGGTGGTGGTCTACAAGAATATCGAAGGCGACGCCACCAGCCTGACCGACAACTGGGTTGGCGTGCTGCATGTCGACCGCGACGGCCAGCTATGGGTCGGCACCGACAATGGCCTGGACCGTTTCGATTCGGCCAGCCAGACTTTCATCCATTACCGCGCCCAGGGCAAGGGCAAGCGCGGCAACGGCAGCCGGCATATCAATGCCATCCTCGACGATGGCGCGCAGGGCTTCTGGATCGCCACCGCCGACGGCCTGCAGCATTTCGACCGCGCCAGCGGCGCCTTCCGCAGCTGGCACCATCAAGCGGACAATCCCGAGAGCCTGGTCGACAACGAAATCAAGAGCCTGGCGCTCGACGCCGAAGGCCGCCTGTGGATCGGCACGGTGACGGGACTCGACATGCTGGCGCCCGGCCAGGCGGACCGGGCGGGCAGCGCGCGCTTCGAGCACTTCATGATCGATCCTTCGCCGGCCTCGAAATACAATTTGATCCATGCGCTGATGGTCGACCGCGAGCAGAACCTGTGGATCGGCACGCGCGCCGGCGCCGAGCGCTGGCGCCTGGGCGCCAAGGGCCAGCCGCCCGTCCTGCGCCAGCGCCTGGGACCGCAGCAGGGATTTTCGGCCCTGCGCGTGGCGAGCCTGTACCAGGACGTCGAGGGCACCGTCTGGCTGGGCAGCAATGCCGACGGCCTGCTGCGCTGGCAGCGCAAGAGCGACACTTTCTTGCAGTTCCGCCACCAGACGGGCGACAAGGTCAGCGTGGCCGACAACCAGCTTGCCTCCCTGTTCCGCGACCGCGCCGGCACCTTGTGGGTGGGCACCTGGTACAACGGCGTGAGCCGGGTCGACCTGGGCAGCGGCGGCTTTTCGCGCATGGTGCGTGCGCCCGACGACATGGCCGCGCTGGCCGATAAAAAAGTGCGCGCGGTGGCCGATGCCGGCGGCGGCAAGCTGTGGCTGGCCACCAGCCGTGGCCTGAAGCTGTATGACACGCGCGATGGCGCCACCGAGCTGTTCGATTTCCAGTCCACGCCCGGCGTGTCGCGCGACGAGCAGGTCACGTCCCTGTATGCGCGCGGCGATGGCGCGCTGTGGGTGGGGGGCAGTTCGGGCCTGCACCGTTTCGACCTGGCCACCCGGCGTTTCAGTACCACCCGCTTCGGCGTCGGCGATCCGAACAGCGACACCATCCGCAACGTGGCGGGCGAGCGCAGCGGCATGCTGTGGGTTTCGACGCGCGGCGGCGTGCACCGTTTCGATCCCGCCAGCGGCAAGTTCACCACCTACCGCCACGATCCGGCCAACCCGGACAGCCTGTCCGACAATACCGTGCGCCCGGTGCTGGAAGACCGCCAGGGCCGGCTGTGGATAGGCACCTTCCACGGCCTGGACCTGTTCGACCGCGCCAGCGGCACCTTCCGCCATTACCGCCACGATGCGAAGGACGCGTCCAGCCTCAGCCACGACGAAGTGCATTACCTGCATGAAGACAAGCGCGGCGTGCTGTGGGTGGGCACGGCCAATGGCCTGAACCGCATGGATGTCGACCAGCAGGGCGACATCCGCTTTCGCCGCTTCCTGCGCAAGGACGGCATGGCCGACGATGCGATCGCCAGCATCCTCGGCGACGACCGCGACCAGCTGTGGCTGAGCACCAACAGCGGCATCACCCGGCTCGACATGCGCAGCGGGCAGTTCCGCAATTACGACAGCGCCGACGGCACCGCCGAGGGGTCGTACTTCGACGGCGCCGCGCTGCGCGCCGATGACGGCACCATGTACTTCGGCGGCTTCAACGGCATGACGGCCTTCGTGCCGGCCGAGATCCACGACAACCGCGTGCCGCCGCTGGTGGCCATCACCGAGCTGCAGGTCTTCAACAAGCCGGTGGCGGTGGGGCGCGGCGAGTTTGCCCACCTGCTGCGCACGGCCATCAACCATGCGCGCAGCCTGACCCTGACCAGCCGCGACAGCGTGTTTTCGCTGGAGTTCGCGGCCCTGCATTTCGCCGCGCCGCAGCGCAATATGTTCGCCTACCGGCTCGAAGGCTTCGACCAGGACTGGGTCATGACGGACGCCGGCCGGCGCTTTGCCACCTACACCAATCTCGATCCGGGCGAATACGTGTTCCGCGTCAAGGCGGCCAACAAGGACGGCATCTGGAACGAGGCCGGCACCACCCTGGCGATCACCATCCTGCCGCCGATGTGGAAGACCTGGTGGTTCCGCAGCCTGGCCCTGGCGCTGCTGCTGGGCGCCATCTACGGCGCCTACCGCCAGCGCATGCGCACGGTGCGGCGCCAGCAGGCCAGGCTGGAAAAACTGGTCAGCGCGCGCACGGCCGAAGTATCGCAAAAAAACCGCGAACTGCAAGGCAAGGAAATCGAGGTGCGGGCCCAGGCCGACGAGCTGGCGCTGGCCAATGCCAGCCTGACGCAGAACGAGGAAAGCCTGCGCCTGGCCAAGCGCAAGGCGGAAGACGCGACGCGCCAGAAATCGGAATTCCTGGCCAACATGAGCCACGAGATGCGCACCCCGCTGGCCGGCGTGATCGGCATGCTGGGCTTTGCCCTGCGCGACAGCCAGCTGCATGCGGCGACGCGCGAACAGATCCTGCGCGGCCAGGCCAATGCCCAGTCGCTGCTGGCGATCATCAACGACCTGCTCGATTTCTCCAAGATCGAAGCGGGCAAGCTGTCCACGGAAAACATCGACTTCGCGCTCGGCGCGGCCATCGAAAACGTGGTCAGCCTGTTCGAGGAGCAGGCGGCCGCGCGCAGCATCGGCTTTGCCATCGACCTGGCGCCAGATCTGCCCGACTTCGTGGTGGGCGACCCGACGCGCCTGCGCCAGGTGCTGGTCAACCTGGTCGGCAACGCCTTCAAGTTCACCCAGCGCGGCGGCGTGCGCGTGCGCGTCGAGCGGGCCGGCCTGGCGCCGGCGCCGGCCGGCCATGGCACGGGCCAGGTCAACCTGATCCGCTTTACCGTCAGCGACAGCGGCATCGGCATCGAGGCCGATGCGATGGAGCGCCTGTTCCAGAAATTCGAGCAGGCCGACGCCAGCACCACGCGCCGCTATGGCGGCACAGGGCTGGGTCTGGCGATCTGCCGCCAGCTGGTCGAGCTGATGGGCGGCGAGATCGCCGTGGCCAGCGCACCGGGGCAGGGCAGCACCTTCATGTTTACCGTGCCGCTGGCCGACGGCGTGGCGCCGCCGCTGGCGCCGCAGGTGGCGCTGGCGCCGCACAGCCACCAGCTGCGCGTGCTGTGCGCCGAGGATTTCCCGACCAACCAGATCATCATCCGCGTGATGCTGGAAGACCTCGGGCACCGGGTCGACGTGGTCGCCAACGGCGCGCTGGCGGTGGCCGCCTGCACCCAGACGCGCTACGACCTGGTGCTGATGGACGGGCGCATGCCCGAGATGGACGGCGCCACGGCCACGCGCCTGATCCGCGCCGGCGGCCTGCCGGACCAGCCGGTCTGCGACCAGCAGGTGATGATCGTCGCACTGACGGCCAACGCCAGCGAGGAAGACCGCAGCCGCTACCTGGGCGCCGGCATGGACGACTTCCTCAGCAAGCCGATCGACGAGACGGCGCTGCATTGCCTGCTGGGGCGCGCGATCGAGCGCCAGCTGGCGCGCGGCCATCTGCTGCCGTGCCTGCCGTCCGAGCGGCCCCGCATGCTGGCGCGCGGCCAGGCCGAACTCGATGCGCTGTTCGGCGTGGCGCCGGCCGCCGCCGGCCTGGCGGCGGGACAGGGCGCGCGTGGCGAGGACTTGCAGCGCCGCCTGCGCAGCGCCTTTGCGCTGGACCTGGCCGGCCGGCTGGCCGAACTCGATGCGGCCATGGCCGCGCGCGACAGCGATGGCGCCGGGCGCCTGCTGCATGGCTTCAAGGGCAGCGCCGCCTATCTCGACGAAGCCGCCCTGCACCTGCTGTGCACGGAACTGGAGGAGGCGGCCGATGGCGGACACTGGGCGCGCGTGGCGCTGGAGCTGCCGCGCCTGCACGCCTTGCTGGCCGACATCGGCGCAAGGTGAGGCCGGTATATAAAAGACAATTGGTGCGGCGCCGGCGGCGAAGTTCGGTAGAATAAGGTCCAGGCGCGCTGCAGGCGCCAGTGAGGGAGGCGGCAATGAAAGTACTGGTGGTCGATGATGATGTGGTCTCGCGCATGGTGCTGATGCACCTGATCGACAGTTGCGGCGTGCACGATATCGTGGAAGCGGAGGACGGCGCCGCCGCCTGGGAGCAGCTCGAAGGCGGGCTGCGCCCGGCCCTGTGTTTCTGCGACCTGCGCATGCCGCGCCTGTCCGGCATGGAGCTGCTGCAAAAAGTGCGCGCCGACGGCGCGCTCGACGCCATGCCGCTGGTGCTGGTGTCGTCGGCCAACGACCAGGACACCGTGCGCGACGCGGTGCGGGCCGGCGCCGCCGGCTATATCGTCAAGCCGTTCCAGCAGGAACAGGTGCGCGAGCATCTCGATGCCTGCCTCGCCGCCACCGACGCTGATGCGCCGCCGGCCGAAGCGCCGGGCCTGACTCTGCAACGGCTGGGCGTCGATGCCGAACGCCTGCTGGCCTACCTGGCCGGCTTCCAGGAGCAGGCCGCCGCCAGCGCCAGCCATATCGAAGCGCTGCAGGCGCGCGGCGAGCCGGCCCAGGCGCGCCAGCAGGTCGAACGCCTGCACCTGGGCTGCACTACCCTGGGCCTGTATGGCGCGGCCGACGGCCTGGCCGCCGTGCTGCAGGCGCCGGCGCTCGATGACGCGGCGCTGCGGCAGGCGCTCGCCACCCTGGCGCGCAGCACGGTGCACCAGGCGCGGCGGCTGCGCCGGCATGCCGATATCGCCTGACGATGTTGTTGGCCAGCCTCGCCGGCAAGGCCTGAAAACCTTGCGCAAAGGCATATGAAAATATTATCAAGCATGTTTTGTTTGGCAACCCTATAATACATCGGTATATAGAACAGACATGGGTGAGCCAGGTATGCAAAATCATTTCACGACCATCAACAGGTGGCTGCCGGCCTTGGCCAGCCTGGTGTTTTGCGCGGGCGCGCAGGCTGCGGCCACGCCGTCCCTGTTGTCTCAGCAGGATACGGCGCAGCTGTCATCGTGGCTGGGCGAAGGCCCGCTGGCGCTCACGCCCATCTACACCAAGGCGGCGGGCGATACCTCGCTCGACTTCCACGCGGCGGCCGATGGCAAGGGACGCACATTTTCGGTGATGGAAGCCAGCAACACAGCGGGCCAGACCTGGCTGGTCGGCGGCTACAACCCGCAGAGCTGGAATGCCAGCGCGGGCCTGCACGTCACCATGGCCGACAGCGAGCGCACGGCATTCCTGTTCAACCTGACGTCCGGGCTGATGCTGCCGCAGCTCAAGCAGTATTTCAGCGGCGACAGCACCGGCAGCGGCCAGACCTACAACGACAGCGATTTCGGTCCGACCTTCGGCATCGGCCATGACCTGTATGTGCCGCGCGACCTGACCTCCGGCGGCTATTCTTACCTGTATACATACAGCCCTGCCGGCCAGCCGTCGTCGGGCCTGAGCCTGGTGGACGGTTCGGCCAATGCGTCGGCCCTGACCTTCGGCGCGCTGCAGGTGTACAGCATCAGCGCGGTGCCGGAACCGGCGACCTTCGGCATGCTGCTGGCGGGACTGGTCCTGCTGGGTGGCCTGCATGCGCGCAAGCGCGGCGCGCTTGCCGATCCATCCTCGCCAGGAACGTTCAGTGCTATTTAATTCTTTTGCGTTTTTCCTGGTTTTCCTGCCGCTGGCCCTGCTTGGATACTTTGTTCTTTCCCGCTATTCACTGCGGATGTCGATCATTTTCCTGCTGTTTTCCTCGGTCGCTTTTTATTGTTATTGGGATATCGCCTTCCTGCCGCTGCTGGCCTTGTCGATCTGCGCCAACTTTGCCGTCGGCCGCAGCATTTCGCTGCGCCATGGACAGGGCCGCCTGAAAGCGGCCAAGGGCTGGCTGGTGGCCGGCCTGGTCTTCAATCTGTCGCTGCTGGTATTTTTCAAATATGCCGATTTTTTGCTCGGCAATGTGGCGGCCGTGACGGGCGCGTCCATCGCGCCGCTGGGCGTCGTCCTGCCTATCGGCATATCGTTTTTCACCTTTACCCAGATTGCCTACCTGGTCGACTGCCACGCCGGCAAGGTCAAGGATTATCAGCCGGAAAGCTATGGCCTGTTCGTCACCTATTTTCCGCACCTGATCGCCGGTCCCATCCTGCATCACAAGGAGATGATGCCGCAGTTTTCGCAGCCGGCCTCGCATGTGTTTCACCGTGGCCGGCTGGTGGTGGGGCTGGCTTTCTTTACCATCGGCCTGTTCAAGAAGGTCATCCTTGCCGATGGCGTGGCGCGCTTTGTCGGCCCCGTGTTCGACCAGCATCACCAGCACTTGAGCATGCTCGAAGCCTGGGCCGGGGCGCTGGCCTACACCTTCCAGCTGTATTTCGATTTTTCGGCCTATTCCGACATGGCCTATGGCTTGTCCTACATGTTTGGCATTATCTTGCCGATCAATTTCAATTCGCCCTACAAAGCCACCTCGATCATCGACTTCTGGCGCCGCTGGCACATCACGCTGTCGAGCTTCCTGCGCGACTATTTGTATATCGCGCTGGGCGGCAACCGCCACGGCGCTTTCCAGCGCTACCGCAACCTGTTCCTGACCATGTTGCTGGGCGGCTTGTGGCATGGCGCGAACTGGACCTTTGTCGTGTGGGGCATGCTGCATGGCGCCTACCTGATCGTCAACCATGCACTGCGCCATGTGCTGGGGCAACGCAGCAACCTGGCGCTCAGGCTGGCCGGTGCGGCGGCGACTTTCCTGGCGGTGGTGCTGGCCTGGGTTTTCTTTCGCGCCAGTTCGGTCGCCGTCGCCGTCGACGTGCTCAGGGCGATGGCGGGCGGCACCCTCACCGAGGACATGGCAGGCGCCGTGCTGGGCATCAACCGCATCATGCAACTGTCATCCTGCCTGGCCTGGCTGGCGGCGTGTGCGGTGACGGCATTTTGCCTGCCGAATGCCTACCAGCTGCTGGGCCGCGGCTTGCGCCTGGAGCAGGAGCGCCGGCTGGAAGGCCGGCGCGGCAGCTTGTTGCTGGGCGCCATGCTGTTGCTGTGCATGCTGTTACTGTCGATCAGCGAGACGCGCGGCGTATCCGAATTCCTGTACTTTAATTTCTGATCTGGCGTCGGCTCATATGCGTACTTCTTTCTTTATCGGACTCGGCGCGCTGGCCATGGCCATGCTGCTGGAACTCGTGCTGCAATGCCTGCCGGTGGCCGACGGCCTGCGCTTGCAGCCCAGTGATGCGCGCATGCCCTTGAGCCGCTACCTGCCGCGGCAGGACTATGTGTATTCGTATGGCTGGGGGCTCGACAATGCACGCCATGGCGTCACCAACCGGCAAGGCTACGCCAATTCGCCCGATTTCAGCGAGCGGCCCGAGGTGTTGGTGTTGGGCAACAGCTTCGTGGAAAGCCTGATGCTCGACCGGCGCGACAGCTTGCAGGGGCAACTGTCGCTGTTCCTGGGCGGCGCCGTGCTGGCCGCCGCCAGTTCCGGCAATACCCTGGCCGACACGCTGGAGATGGCCCGCTATCATGTGCCGCTCCTGCACCCGCGCACGGTGGTGCTGCTGATCGACTCGGGCAGCATGAATCACTTGCTGCAGCCAACGACGCGCGGCCACAGCCAGTTCGAAGAGAGCGCGGGCGGCGTGCGCGTAATGCACAATGCCTATGTCGAATCCCGGCTGAAACAGCTGGTGTCGCGCTCCGCGCTGGTACGCTATGTGTACTACAACCTGAAGCTGCCGGACTGGATCGCGTCGAGTTGGCGTACGGACGGCAAGTCCTTGCCGGCGCCCGCGCCGGACCTGCAGGCTACGCATGCGGCGCGCGCGCGCGTGCTCGAGTATTACCTGTCGCAACTGAAGGCGGTGCAGGGCAGTGCGGGCATGCGCTATATCTTCGTCATCGATGGCGAGCGCGGCCTGCTCTACGATGCGCGCCGCGGCAAGCCCTCCTGGCAGGATGACAACCGGCAGTTCCTGATCGCGCAGCTGGAGCGGCACGGCTTCCCGGTGCTCGACATGCAGCCCGTATTTGCCCGGCACTGGGCGGCGCAACGCGAGCGGCTGGACTTTGCGCCGATGGACGGCCATTGGAACAAGGTGGCGCATGGCCTGGCGGCGCAACAATTGTTGCCATTGTTGGGCGTCAGCGCGGGCAGCAGGCTGTCAATGTAGTGCGGCAGGCTGTATAATGCCGCTTCGTGTGTCGCCATCGTACAATGGATAGTACAAGGTCCTCCTAAGACTTAAATGCAGGTTCGATTCCTGCTGGCGACACCAACCATCACGCAACGCACCTCGGCAGCCTGTTCCTTGCCAGCGGCAAATTTCTGATCGCCCGCAACCGAGGCCCGGTTATCGGTACAATGCGTGCTTCATTCATTCAATCGGCAGCTGTCTTGCACGCCCAGGCGTTCGCAATACGCAGCGCCCGAGCACCTTTACTCATTATGGCTGTCATTTCTCTTTCATCGGCGCAACTTGCGTTCGGTCACGTCGCGCTGCTCGATCACGCGGAATTTTCACTGGAAACCTCGGAGCGGGTCGGCCTGATCGGCCGCAACGGCACCGGCAAATCGTCGCTGTTGAAGGTCATCTCGGGCAAGTTCAAGCTCGACGATGGCTTGTTGGTGATGCAGCAAGGCATCAAGATCGCCTATGTGGAGCAGGAACCGCAGTTCGATCCCGAGATGTCGGTGTTCAACGCGGTCGCGTCGGGCATGGGCGAATCGCAGGCGTGGCTGAAGGAATACGACGAGCTGACGGGCCAGTTTGGCCAGGGCAATGACGACGAATTGATGGAGCGCATGCACGACATCCAGGTCAAGCTCGATGCGGCTGACGCCTGGAGCTTGCCGAACAAGGTGGAAACCGTGCTCGACCGCTTGAACCTGACCGGCGACATGCTGATGAAAACCCTGTCGGGCGGGATGCAGAAGCGCGTCGCGCTGGCGCGCGCGCTGGTCTCGGCGCCCGACGTGCTGCTGCTCGACGAGCCGACCAACCATCTGGATTTCACCTCGATTTTGTGGCTGGAAGGCCTGCTGCGCGACTTCAAGGGCAGCGTGCTGTTCATTACCCACGATCGCTCCTTCCTCGACAATGTGTCCACGCGGATTATCGAACTCGACCGCGGCCGCCTGCTGTCGTACCCGGGCAACTTCACCACCTACCAGACCCGCAAGGCCGAGCAGCTGGAAAACGAGGAAGTGGAAAACGCCAAGTTCGACAAATTCCTGGCGCAGGAGGAAGTGTGGATCCGCAAGGGCGTCAAGGCACGCCGCGTGCGTGACGAAGGCCGCGTGCGCCGCCTCGAAGCGCTGCGCCTGACGCGCAATGCGCGCCGTGACCAGCAGGGCCAGGTCAAGCTGGAAGTCGGTTCGAGCGAACGCTCGGGCAAGATCGTGGCCGAGCTGGAAAATGTCAGCAAGCGCTTTGGCGACCGCGTGATCATCGACAACTTCAGCGGCACCATCCTGCGCGGCGACAAGGTCGGCCTGATCGGCGCCAACGGCGCCGGCAAGACCACCTTGCTCAAGATGATCCTCGGCGAACTGGCGCCCGATACGGGAACCGCCAAGCTGGGCACCAAGCTGCAGGTGGCGTACTTCGACCAGATGCGCACCCAGCTCAATGAAGAAGCGAGCCTGATCGAAACCATTTCGCCGGGCAGCGACTGGGTCGAGATCAATGGCCAGCGCAAGCACTCGATGAGCTACCTGAACGATTTCCTGTTCTCGCCCGAGCGTGCACGCTCGCCCGTCAAGACGCTGTCCGGTGGCGAGCGCAACCGCTTGCTGCTGGCGCGCCTGTTCGCCAAGCCGGCCAACTGCCTGGTGCTCGATGAGCCGACCAACGATCTGGACATCGACACGCTGGAGCTGCTGGAAGAGTTGCTGGAAGACTACAAGGGCACCGTGTTCCTGGTCAGCCACGACCGCACCTTCCTCGACAACGTGGTGACCCAGGTGGTGGTGGCCGAAGGCGCCGGCAAGTGGCGCGAATTCGTTGGCGGCTACACGGACTGGGAGCGCGTGCGCACCTTGCCGGCGGCCACCGCACCGGCCAGCAAGCCTGCCGCCAAGGCCGAGGCTGCGGCGGCGCCTGCCGCCAAGAAAAAACTCAGCTACAAGGAGCAGCGCGAGCTGGACGAATTGCCGAAGCTGATCGCCAAGCTGGAAGACGAGCAGTCGGTGCTGGCGGCCGAATTGTCGCATCCCGACTTCTACAAGAAGACGCCGGCCGAAGGCAAGCGCCTGAACGCGCGCGTGGCCGAGATTGAAGGCGAATTGCTCGACGCCCTCGAAAAATGGGAGCAGATCGAAGCGCGCACAAACAGTTAACAGTTTTTTATCCCTTGTTGTAATTAAAAGCACGATTTTTTGCCATCGATCGATCGTGCTTGATATAATTATATTTTTTACATCGAGGGATGCATGTTTGCAATTAAAAACACGCCACCTGCACCACCCGCGCCAGCGCGCCTGGCGCGTCTGACGCCACCCTGCGTGCGCCGGCATGGTTGAGCGCGCCACCTTGCAGCGGGTGGCGCCTTTCCTGGCCTACCTGTTCTTCATCTTTCTCGCCGATATGCTGGGCCGCCTGGGCCATGCGCTGCACGAATTGCGCTGGCTGTACGCGCTGAAGATCGGTGTCGTGCTGGGCCTGCTGTTGTATTGGCGCCGCAGTTACACGGAACTGGCCTCGTTTGCGCTCGGTGCGCGTGCGATCGCCGTCGCCTTGATGACCGGGACTGTTGTTTTTTTGCTGTGGATTTGCCTGGACACGGACTGGATGAGCATCGGCAAGGCGGACGGTTTCGATCCGCGTAACGATGGCCGGATCGAATGGAGCCTGGTGTTGCTGCGGATCGCCGGCGCCGCGCTGGTGGTGCCTGTCATGGAAGAGTTGTTCTGGCGTTCCTTCCTGCTGCGCTGGCTCGATGCGGCCGATTTCCTGGCGCGCGCGCCGCGCCTGGCCAGCGCCAGGGCCTTCGTCGTGAGCGTGTTGCTGTTTGGCATTGAACACAATTTATGGCTGGCCGGCATGGTGGCCGGTGCCGCCTATACCGTCTTGTACATGCGCAGCGGGTCCTTGTGGTCGCCCATCCTGGCGCACGGCGTGACAAATGGCGTGTTGGGGCTCTGGATAATTTCTGGTGGGCACTGGAATTACTGGTAGTATTGTTTGTCAACTGATTGACTTGTCAAAGACTAAATCCATGTTGAATTTTTTGCATAAAAAAGCAATTGCCAGCGCCATCTCGGCGCCCCCTGGTCTGGGCGCCGTGGTGCTGCTGTTCGGCACCCTGGCCAGTCCCTGCGCACTGGCCGATATCAGCGACACCATCAAGCCGTTCGCCGCCGCGTCGTATTCCTACGACGATAACCTGATGCGCTTGCCCGATGTGGTGGCGGGCTTTGACGGGCCGCGCTCGGATACCTCGCGCCTGCTGCAAGCCGGTTTCCTGTTCAACCGCCCGATCGGGCGGCAGATATTGACGGGCCAGGCCAAGTGGTCGAAGGTCAGTTTCAACCGCTTCAATCAATTCGATTACGACGGCAAGGATTTCCTGGCCGATCTGGAATGGCATGTCGGCAATCACCTGGAAGGCCATGCGGGCGCCAGTTATTCGCAAACCCTGACGCCGTTCAGCGACTTCCAGAGCAATGTGCGCAACCTGCGCACCGAGCGGCGCGAGTATCTCGACGGCGCCTGGCGCTTTCATCCCAGCTGGCGCGTGCGCAGCGGCATCACGCGCGAGCGCTATTCCTACGACCTGCCGGCGCAGGCGTTTTCGAACTGGAGCGAAGACGCGACGGAACTGGGGCTCGACTACCTGGCGCCCAGTGGCAGCCGCATCGGCCTGCAGTTGCGCCACCTCGACGGCAGCTATCCGAACCGCCTCGGCGACGCCTCGGCGGTGTATGGCAATGGCTATCGCCAGGACGAGGCCAAGGCGAATATCTATTGGGAACTGAGCGGCATCACTCAGATCGAGTTTCTCGGCGGCTGGGTACGCCACCGCAACAAGATGCTGGCGGGCCGCGACAGCAGCGGCAGCAATGGCCGCCTCAGCGTGTACTGGCAGCCGCTGGGCAAGGTGCGTTTCACGGGCATGGTCTGGCGTGAATTCGGTTCGGTCGACAATTCCCTGGTCACCAGCAGCCTGAATACGGGCGCCAGCCTGGGCAGCGTCTGGACCATCTCGGCCAAGGTGCGCGCCGAAGCGCAGCTGCGCCGCGTACGGCGCGATTTTTCCGCCGTCAGCGGCCTGACCTTGCCCGGCGACGGCCGCGACACCACCAGCACCGCCTCGCTGGGCCTGACCTATGCGCCGCATCCCAAGGTGCAACTGGGCGCGCGCGTGTTCCACGAGCGGCGCACCGGCGCGTCCATCATCGATAGCGGCAACTACCGCGCCAAAGGCGTTTCTTTCAATGGCAGTGTACAGTTTTAAACAATGAACATGACGGTCAACGATATTCCCCTGATTTCCTTCTTTCAACGGGTCCTCGATCCCCTGGTCATCATGGGGCTGCTTTACCTGCTGGCGTTCGCTTCCGGCTCGCCTTTTACCGGCTATACGCTGGTGCTGATGATACTGGCCATCTTCATTTCGTCGACCGTGTTCCATCATGTCGACCCCTACCGCACCTGGCGCAGCGGGCGCATGCTGGCGTATGCGCGCGACATCCTGATCGGCTGGGGCATCACGGCCCTGATCCTGGTCTTCCTCGGCTCGGCCACCGGCCTGGCCTATCATTTCGATACCGATGTGGTACTGGCCTGGCTGGTCCTGACGCCGTTCGTCTTGCTCGCCTGTCATCTGGCGGCGCGCAAGTTCAGCCTGCGTCCCGATGGCGAAAGCGAGGTGCGCTCGGTGGTGATCATCGGCGCCAATGACGCCAGCCTGAAGTTTGCCGCCACGATCGCGCGCAATCCCAACCTGTTCATGAGCGTGCGCGGCTTTTTCGACGACCGCACCGATGACCGCTGGCCCGAGAAGATGCGCGAGCCGATGCTGGGACGCATGAACGATATCGCCGCCTATGTGCGCGAACACCATATCAAGATGATCTTCATCAGCCAGCCCATTTCGGCCCAGCCGCGCATCCGCAAGATGCTCGACGACCTTGAAGACACGACGGCATCGGTGTATTTTTTGCCCGATATTTATATCTTCGACCTGATGCAGGCGCGTTTCGACAATGTGGGCGGCATGCCCGTGATCGCCATCCGCGAGTCGCCGTTTACAGGCTATAACAGCATGATCAAGCGCGGCAGCGATATCGTGCTGGGCTTGCTGATCCAGATTTTGTTGCTGCCTGTAATGCTGCTGATCGCCATTGCCGTCAAGCTCAGTTCGAAAGGCCCGGTGATTTTCCGCCAGCGCCGCTACGGCCTGTACGGCGAAGAGATCGTGGTCTACAAGTTCCGTTCCATGACGGTGGGCGAGGATGGCGACAAGGTGGTGCAGGCCACCAGGAACGACCAGCGGGTGACCAGGGTCGGCGCATTCCTGCGCCGCAGTTCGCTCGACGAATTGCCGCAGTTTTTCAACGTGCTGCAAGGCCGCATGAGCATCGTCGGGCCCCGCCCGCATGCGGTGGTGCATAACGAGCAATACCGCAAGTTGATCAAAGGCTACATGCTGCGCCACAAGGTCAAGCCCGGCATTACCGGCTGGGCGCAGGTGAACGGTTTGCGCGGCGAGACCGAAACGCTCGACAAGATGGAGGCGCGCATCCATTTCGACCTCGATTACCTGCGCAACTGGTCGCTCTGGCTCGATTTGTGGATTATCATACGCACCGTGAAAGTGGTGCTGGCGCGTGAAAATGCGCATTGACGTGCGCCCGGGTCGTTGCAGGATGACGCCACTGTTAAAAATAGCGTTTGAATAAACGTTGTGCGGGATTAAACCGCGTTAAAATGGCGCATCGTGCTGCCGAGTGCGCCGTCCCATGGTGACAGGCGCGTCAAGCGCGTGATTGCCGGTCCGCGTGTTGCGGTGGTTTGCCTTCCTCCTGGAAAGGCTGCGATCATGTTCTCCCTCTCCCGGCCTTGCCCCTGCCGGCGTTGCGTTACCGTTACTGGTAGCTTGCAAGGCAACGCGACTCATCATCAACAAGCATTATCGCCGCGTCTGATGCATAATTATTTGCAATCAAGAAGACGTTGGAAAAAGTTGTTTTTTTATCTTGTTAGTAGATATTTAGGCAAATATTTCGCTTGTTGAGATGTGTCAGCTGTATTATATTTACAAGATTGTTAATTGTTTGATGCATATCCATGTCTTGGGGAAAACATCGGGCGATGACCGTGCCGCACACCAGCGCCGGGCCGTTCGCCGATTTTCCCGCCGAGGTATGCATCTTCCTGCCGGTTATTGCTAAGGAGCACGCTTGAATCATTTTACCCACTCCGCTTACGCCCCTCGTGCGCCACGCCTGCTGTGCGCCGCGCTGGTCCTGCTGGCCGCGGCCGGCCTGTCCGCCTGCGGCGACAAGGACAAGAAGCCTGGCCAGTCGCTGGCCAGCGTCAATGGCAAGGAAATCACCATCCTGCAGCTCAATGAAGAGCTGCAGCGGGCCGGCGTGCAGTCGTCCCAGCAGGCGGCCGCCAGCAAGCAGCTGCTCGAGTCGCTGATCGACCGCCAGTTGCTGCAAAATGAAGCGGAGAAGGAAAAAGTCGATCGCGATCCGAAAGTCATGCAGGCGATCGAGCGTGCCAAGGCCCTGATCCTGGCGCAGGCCTACATGCAGAAGCGCATCGGCGCCGCCGTGCGCCCGAGCAAGCCGGAAGTCGAGGCCTATTTCACGCAGAATCCGCAGTTTTTCACCCAGCGCAAGCAATTCGACATGCGCCAGCTGATCCTGCCGACCAGCGCGCTCAACGATGAACTGAAGGCCGTGATCGATGGCGCCAAGTCGCTCGAAGACGTGGCGCAATGGCTCGATGGCCACAAGGTCGCCTACGCCCGCAGCCAGGTGTCGCGCACCAGCGCCGACCTGGCGCCGGAACTGAGCAGCAAGCTGGCGGCGATGACGAAAGGGCAGTTGTTCATCGTGCGCGAAGGCGAGCGCAGCCTGCTGGTGTCGCTGGCCGACGTGAAGGACAGCCCGGTCGGCCTGGACGCGGCTACGCCGCAGATCGAACAATTCCTCGCCAACAAGAAAAGCAAGGATGCCGCCGACGCCGAGCTGAAACGCCTGCGCACCAGCGCCAAGATCGAGTATTTCAACAAGGACGCGGCCCCGGCCGCCGCAGCCGTCCCGGCGCCGGCTGGCACGCCGGCAGCTCCGGCGGGCAGCAGCAATGAAGCCAATGAGCGTGGCGTGGCCGGCTTGAAGTAAGTGCGGCCATTACGTAATTCAACATCAGCACTAACCTAGGGGTATCAGTAATCATGAAACGACTCGCAAACTGGATGATGGCGGCCTTTTTGTTCCTGGCCGCGGGCATGGCCGGCGCCGCCGATGTGCCGCTCGGCGCCGGTGACGTCCTGAAAATCTCCGTCTACGGCAACCCGGACCTGGGCCTGGAGACGCGCGTGAGCGAGGCGGGCCAGATCACCTTCCCGCTGGTGGGTGCGGTCGATATCGGCGGCCTGTCGGCCTCGGCGGCGGAAAAGAAACTCGGCGGCCTGCTCGAAAGCGGCGGCTACCTGCGCAAGGCGCAGGTGAACATCATCGTCACCAGCCTGCAAAGCCAGCAGGCCTCGGTGCTGGGACAAGTCAACCGCCCGGGCCGCTATCCGCTGGAAGGCAAGCGCACCGTGATGGACATGCTGGCCATGGCCGGCGGCATGAATCCCGAAGGATCGGACCAGGTCAGCCTGATCCGCAAGCGCGCCGGCAGCACCTCGCGTGACGTGATCGAGATCCTCGACATCGTGCGCAATGGCGACCTGAAGGGCGACATGGACGTGTCGGGCAACGACATCATCTACGTCGAGCGCGCGCCGCGCTTCTACATCTATGGCGAAGTCCAGCGCCCCGGCGCGTTCCGCCTGGAACGCAACATGACCGTGGTGCAAGCCCTGGCCGTCGGCGGCGGCCTGACACAGCGCGGCACCGAACGCGGCGTGCGCATCAAGCGCCGCAATGCGGCCGGCCAGGTCGAAGTGATCCAGGCCAAGCACGACGACCTGCTGCTGGTCGACGATGTCGTGTATGTCCAGGAAAGCCTGTTCTAAGCGCGTACCCGCGCCTCATCGTCAAGTATTGAAAGTCTCATCATGAATCTCTCCCAACTGTTGCTGATCCTGCGGGCGCGCAAGACCATCGTCTTGCTGACCCTCCTGATCACCGTCGCGCTGGCGCTGGGCGTCAGCCTGGTCTTGCCGAAGACCTACAAGGCCACCAGCACCTTGCTGATGAACTACAAGGGCATCGACCCCCTGACCGGCGTGACGCTGCCGGGCCAGCTGCTGCCCGGCTACATGGCGACCCAGGTCGACATCATCGGCAGCAAGAACGTCGCGCTGCGCGTGGTTGACCAGCTCGAGCTGGCCCGCAGCCCGGCCGTCATCGCCCAGTTCAACGAGGCGGCGAAAGGCAAGGGCACGGTGCGAGACTGGCTGGCCGACCTGCTGCTGAAAAAACTGGAAGTGATGCCCTCGCGCGAAAGCAGCGTGGTCGACATCAGCTTCAAGGGCGCCGACCCGCAATTCGTGGCGGCCGTGTCGAATGCGTTCGCCGAGCAATACCAGAAGGTCAGCATCCAGCTGAAGGTCGATCCGATGCGCAAGGCGACCACCTATTTCGACGACCAGACCAAGCTGCTGCGCGACAACGTGGAACAGGCGCAAAGCCGCTTGTCGAAATACCAGCAGGACAATGGCATCGTCAGTCTCGACAACCGCCTCGACGTGGAATCGAACCGCCTGAACGACCTGTCGGCGCAGCTGGTCATCGCCCAGGGCCAGTCGATGGAAGCGACCTCGCGCCAGCGCATGGCGTCCGGCGGCAATACTTCCGAATCGCCCGACGTGGCCTCGAACCCGCTGATCCAGAGCCTCAAATTGGGCCTGGGCAATGCCGAAGGCAAGCTGGCCGAGCTGGGCCAGCGCCTGGACCGCAATCACCCGCAATACCAGAGCGCCAAGGCCGAAGTCGACAAGCTGCGCCGCGACCTGGCCGAGCAGACACGCGCCACCTCTCAGAGCGTGGGCAACAATGCGCAGATTTTGCAACAGCGCGAGGCGTCGATCCGCGCCGCCCTGGCCGCGCAAAAGGCCAAGGTACTGGAACTGAACCGCACGCGCGATGAAATGGGCGTCATGAGCAAGGACGTGGAAAGCGCCCAGCGCGCCTTCGACGTGACGTCGCAGCGCCTGTCGCAAACGCGCATCGAAGGCCAGGCCGAGCAGTCCGACATCGCCATGCTCAATCCGGCCGTGGCGCCGATCCAGCCGGACAGCCCGAATATTCCGCGCAACGTGCTGCTGTCGATTTTCGTCGGTATCATGCTGGGCTGCGGCATCGCCCTGCTGGCCGAATTGCTGGACCGCCGCATCCGTTCCGACCAGGACCTGAGCGACGTGCTGCAGATTCCGGTGTTCGGCGTGGTCGACTGGAAACCGAAACAGCGCCGCATGCGCGGCCTGCGTGGCTTGCTGCCGCGCCGCCTGCGACTCAATTGAGATGGAACTGACATGACATCAAGTGCACATGTATTGAATAGTACGCCGCAGCCGCGCGGCGCCGACTCCAGCATCGGCGGCCTGCTGCTCGAATCGGGCAAGATCACGCCGGAAAACGCCGAGCGCGTGCTGCGCATGCAGAAGGAACTGGGCATCCGCTTCGGCGAAGCGGCGCAACGCCTGGGCCTGATCACGGAAGCGGACATCCAGCAAGTGCTGGCGCGCCAGTTCGACTATCCCTATCTGCAGCCGGGCGCCGGCAAGTATCCGCAGGAACTGGTGGCGGCCTATCAGCCCTTCAGCTCGCAGGTGGAAATCCTGCGCGCCGTGCGCAGCCAGCTGATGCTGCGCTGGTTTGCCCGCGGCAGCAAGTCGCTGGTGGTGCTGGGCATGGAACCGGGCGATGGCGCCAGCCTGTTTACGGCCAACCTGGCGGTGGTGTTTTCCCAGTTGGGCGAGCACACCTTGCTGGTCGACGCCAACCTGCGCAAGCCGCGCCAGCATGAAATCTTCGACCTGAAGACACGCCAGGGCCTGTCCGACGTGCTGGCCGGACGTGCCGAACTCGACATCATCGCCAAGGTGGAGTCGTTTGTCGCCCTGTCGGTGCTGGCGGCGGGCACCTTGCCGCCGAATCCACAGGAATTGCTCAGCCGCAGTTCCTTTGTCACGCTCAACAAGCAGCTGGAAAGCCGCTACGACGCGGTGCTGTACGACGTGCCGGCCTACACCACCGGTTCCGACGCGATCGCGGTGGCCGCGCGCGCCGGCGGCGTGCTGCTGGTGGCGCGCAAGAACAAGACGCCGATGGCGGACGTGGCCGCCATGTCCGAGCAGATGACGCAAAGCGGGGCCCAGGTGGTCGGTTCCGTGATGGTTGATTTTTGATGGCTGCGCACGGCCACGCCATTCCGCCGGCCCGTACCGGCCGCTTTGCGCTGCCCGACTGGCTGCCGCTGGCGCTGGGCTTCCTGGCCATGCTGCTGCCCAGCCTGGTCGGCCTGTTTCGCGGCATCTGGTCCACCGAAGAGCAGGCGCACGGCCCCATCATTCTGGCCCTGTCGCTGTGGCTGATCTACCGCAAGTGGCCCGAGATGCTGGCGGCCAGCGCCGGCGCCCCGTCCAGCCGCGCCGGCTGGCCGCTGCTGGTGGCGTCCTTGCTGCTGTACGTGCTGGGCCGTTCGCAGCAGATACTGTCGCTGGAAATCCTGGCCCTGATCGGCACCGGCCTGGCGCTGCTGCTGCTCAAGCGCGGCCGTCCCGCCGCGCGCGTGCTCTGGTTCCCCTTCTTTTTCATGCTGTTCATGGTGCCGCTGCCGCTGCCGCTGGTCACCACCCTGACCATGCCGATGAAGATGGCCGTATCGTATGTCACCGAACACCTGCTGTTCCTGGCCGGCTATCCGATCGCGCGCACCGGCGTGATCCTGCAGATCGGCCAATACCAGCTGCTGGTGGCCGACGCCTGCGCCGGCCTGCAGACCCTGCTCACGCTCGAAGCGCTGGGCCTGTTCTACCTGAACCTGGTGCGCCACACCTCGCCGTTCCGCAATATCGTGCTGGCGCTGCTGATCGTGCCGATTTCATTTACCGCCAATGTCATCCGCGTGATGACATTGACCCTGATCACCTATTATTTCGGCGACGCGGCCGGCCAGGGCTTTTTGCACGGCTTTGCCGGCATGGTGCTGTTCATCAGCGCGCTGCTGCTGATTCTTGCCGTTGATTCCTTGCTGCAATGGATCGTGCGCAAGCGC
This sequence comes from Janthinobacterium sp. PSPC3-1, assembly GCF_049896105.1. Classification (NCBI taxonomy): domain Bacteria; kingdom Pseudomonadati; phylum Pseudomonadota; class Betaproteobacteria; order Burkholderiales; family Oxalobacteraceae; genus Janthinobacterium; species Janthinobacterium sp. PSPC3-1. The sequence goes on from NZ_JAFCTQ010000006.1 coordinate 128,896, forward strand.
GGCGGTGCTGGCGCACCGGCCGCGGGAGTGGCGCCATGACTGCCTCGTTACGCATGAACTTGCTGCTGGGCGCCTTGCTGCTGGGCGCCGCCATCCTCAGCCGCGCGGTGGCGCCCGGCGTGAAAATGTCTGACCAGCGCCCCAGTTTTTCGCTGGAAACGGCGATACCGCAGGCGTTTGGCGAATGGCGCCTCGACAACACCCTGGTGCCGCTGCAGGTCGATCCGGAAACCCAGTCGCGCCTGAACAAGATCTATAACCAGACCCTGTCGCGCACCTATGTCAATCCGCGCGGCGAACGGGTGATGCTGTCGATCGCCTATGGCGGCGACCAGAGCGACAACATGAGCGTGCACAAGCCCGAGGTCTGCTACGCCGCGCAAGGCTTCCAGGTCGAGCGCGACGAATACGGCGAGCTCGCTACGTCGTACGGCAAGCTGCCCGTCAAGCGCCTGCTGGCGGTGACGGGCAACCGCAGCGAACCGATCACCTACTGGATCACGGTTGGCAACAAGATCAGCAAGGTCGGCCTGCAGCAGCGGCTCGAGCAATTGCGCTACGGGCTGACCGGCACCGTCGCCGACGCCATGCTGTTTCGCGTTTCCAATATCGACACCGACTTGCCGCACTCGTATCAGTTGCAGGCCAATTTCGTCAACAGCCTGCTGGCCAGCATGCCGGCGGCCGAGCGTAGCCGGCTGATCGGCACACCACCGGGCTGATGCGCGCCCACGGCGCCCGTCGCCGTGGCAGACAGTGAGAATCATGGGCAGCGATATCAATCAAAAAAGCGTCAGCGCCGTCAAGTGGGCGGCGATGGGCACGGTCGCCATGTTCGGCCTGCAACTGGTCACGCAAGTGCTGCTGGCGCGCCTGCTGGGTCCGGAAAGCTACGGCTTGTTCGCGATGGGCTTGCTCGTCATGACGTTCAGCAATTTCCTCGCCGATTTCGGCTTTTCCTGGGGCCTGGTGCAAAACCAGACCCTGAACGAGGAAGACGTGCGCTTCACGGTGACCTGGCAGGCCATCACCGGGCTGGCGGCGATGGCCTTGCTGTTCTTTATCGCACCGTGGGTCGCCGTATATTTCAAGGAGCCGCGCATCGCGCCGGTGATCGCCTGGATGAGCCTGACCTGTGTGCTCAATGCGCTGACGGCCACCGGCAGTGGCCTGCTGCGCCGCCAGCTCGATTTCCGCGCGCTCAACATCATCCAGCTGACCAGCTATATCGTCGGCTACCTGATGATCGGCCTGTCGATGGCGTATGCCGGCGCCGGCGTGTGGACCCTGGTGTGCGCCTGGCTGGGCCAGTCGGCCACGGCGCTGCTGCTGACCTATGCGCGCACGCGCTTTTCGCTGCGCCCGCTGCTGTGGTACGAGGGCGCGCGCCGCTCGACGCATGTGGGCCTGACGGTGTTCGTGACCAATCTGTGCAACTGGTTCCTGAACAACCTGGACCGGGTTTTCCTGGGCCGCTTTCTCACCGCCCACGCGGTCGGCGTGTATGCGGTCGGCTACAACCTGGCCAATACGCCCAACGGACTGTTCCTGAACGCGCTGCAGCCGGCGTTTCTCGCCACCGGCGCCAAGCTGCAGGACGACATGCCGCGCCTGCGCGACATGTATGTGTCGGTGCTGGCGACCATCTGGATCGTGATCCTGCCGCTGTTCGTGCTGCTGGCGGTGACGGCGCCGGCCCTGATCGGCGTGCTGTACGGCACCGTCTGGCAAGAGTCGGGCATCGTGCTGGCCATCCTGGCGCTGGCCATGCCGGCCTATATCACCTGGGGCATGTCGACCCCCATCTTGTGGAATACCGGCGGCAAGCACCTGGAAAGCCTGCTGCAGCTGCCGCTGATCGTGGCAGCCGGTGCCATGCTGTTTTGGTTTGCGGGGCAGGGCGCGGCCACCGTGGCGCTGATCGCCGCCGGTACCTTGCTGGCGCGCGCGCTGGTGGTGGGCACGGCCGCCTGCCTGCGCCTGCACGTGGGCCTGCGCGACCTGGCGCCGCTGGCGTCGCGCGGCGTCGCCATGGCGCTGCTGGCCGGCGCCGGCAGCTGGGGCGGCACCGTGCTGGGCGGCATGGCGAGCGGCCATCCGCTGGCCGCTTTCCTGGGCGGAGCCTTGCTGGGCGGCGCGCTGCTGCTGGCCGCCGTGCTGGCCTGGCCGCCGTTGCTGGGCCTGCGCGTAGTCGGCATGCTGGGGCGTTTCAGTCCGCCCGTGCCGGCCGGCGTCATCCGCTATCTGCGCGAGCGCTGCGGCGCCGGCAACCATTTAATCGAACCGCGAGAACTACATGAGTGAAATACTGTTTGGCCTGTTTGCTCTGGTCGCCGCGCTGGTGGTGGTGTTCGTCATTGCCTTGAGCATTCATTGGGGCAGCAAGCGCGCAACCGGCCTGGTGCCGTATGTGTTTTACCCGGTGATGTTGTCGATTGCCGTTACCGCCATGCTGTCGAACCGCGATTTTTCGCTGAGCGAGATCTTGTTGGGCGTCAAGGCGGTGGTGCGCCATCCGGCCACCGTCTGGCTTGGCCGGTTAACCTCGTTGTTCGTGATTTTCGCCTGCGGCGAACGCTTCCTGCACCGCATGACGTCGCGCGAAAAGGCGCAGGCCATGCCGCTGCTGCTGTTCTGGGCGTTCGTGCTGTATTTCCTCAGCAATATCGTCAGCCCGGCCCTGTTTGGCCGCCATATGGAAGTGTCGCATGAATACCTGTACATGTTCCTGGCCGGCTGTGCCGCCATGCTGATGAAGCCCAGGGAAGTGGACTTGAGCATCGTTTCCATGCGCAATGCCAACTTGCTGTTCCTGGTGCTCAGCGCGGGCATGCTGGCCTGGAAGCCGAACATGGTCATCGTCAAGAACTACCATGGCCTGCTGCCTTTCCTCAACGTACGCTATGCGGGGCTGGCCAGCCATGCCAACGTGCTGGGGCCGATGGTGGTGGTGTATCTGCTGTGCCTGTGGCGCAAGCCGTTTGCCTGGCGTCCGCTGAACCTGTTCGCCTGGGTCGTGGGCATTGCCAGCCTGCTGCTGTCGCAATCGAAAACCAACTGGATCGCCTGCATCCTGTGCTTTGCCTGTATCGCGTATTTCGGCTTTCGCGAGCAGATCAAGGAACGCCTGTTCGATTACCGCCGGCCGCAGTTGTCGATCATCGCCATCTTCTGCTTTATCCTGCTGTGCACGATGGGCATGCTGTTGGTGATGTTCGGCAGCCTCGATGCCAAGCTGGCGCGTTTCGCCTCGAGCGACGAAGGTTTTGAACTGATGAGCCTGACGGGCCGCGACGTGATCTGGCAGGTGGCGGTGCAGGAGTGGTACAAGAGTCCGATTTTCGGCTATGGCCTGCCCTTGTGGGATGATGCTTTTCGCGCCAGCATCGGCATGCCATATGCCACGCATGCGCACAGCCAGTTTTACCAGAGCCTGGCCAGTGCCGGCACCATCGGCGTAATCGGCCTGGTGCTATATGCGCTGGTGCTGCTGTACGCTTCGGCGCGCACCGCCAGGGCCAGCCAGGGCCTGTCGATGGCACTGTTCGTGCTGATCGCCAGCCGCTCCTTCAGCGAGGTGCCGCTGTCGCTGTCCGGCTTTGCCGCCGAAGCCCTGACCCATGTGCTGCTGCTGATCATTATCACGGCGAATTATCCGGTGGCCGACAAAGAGGCCGTCAGGGCGCGCAGGGCGCGCATACCGGGGATGGCGTGATGCTGTGTTCGGTTGTTATTCCGCTGTACAACAAGGCGGCGTATATCGAGGCCACCCTGGCTTCGGTGCTGGCGCAAACCCATGCCGACTGGGAAGTGGTGGTGGTCGACGATGGCTCGACCGACGACGGGCCGGCGCGCGTGCAGGCCTGCCTTGATCCGCGCGTGCGGCTGGTGCGCCAGGCCAACGGCGGCGTGTCGCGCGCGCGCAACCGCGGCATCGCCGAAGCGCGTGGCGAACTGGTGTGTTTCCTCGATGCCGATGACTGGTACGCGCCCGACTACCTGCGTACGCAGGCCGGCATGGCGCTGGCCTATCCCGCCGAGTCCTATTTCGCCACCGGCTTCAAGGGCGTCACGCCGGGCGGCGATGCGCGCCTGGCCGATGCGCCGGCCTTGTCGCCGCAGCAGGTGGAAGTCGTTGATGATTTCTTTGCGCGTTGCAATCGGCAATGGCTCTCCTTCTTTACCGGCTCGGTCGCCGCCAGGCGCAGCGCGCTGTTGGCTTTGCAGCCGTGTTTTCCCGAGGGCGAGCAGTTCGGCGAAGACCTGGACCTGTGGTTCCGCCTGGCCGAACGCCACCGCCTGGTGCAGACGGCGCTGCCGCTGGTGGCCTACCGGCTGGACGTGGGCGGCAGCCTGAGCGCCATCTCCGGGCGTGACGTGGTGCTGCCCGTGTTTGCCCGGCTGGAACAGCGCGCCCGCGGCTGGCCGGCCAGCGATCCGGCGCGCCGGCCGGCCTTGCTGCTGGTGTCGAATGCGCGCGTGGTGGTGGCGCGCGAACTGCTCGAAGCGGGCCGCCGCGGCGCGGCGCTGGCCGAAATGGGGCGCGCCATGCGCAACGGCGTCACGCGCCACTGGTGCAGCACGGCCATCATGTGCCTGCTGTTTACACCGGCCATGACCAGGCGCTGGTCGTTGTGGCGAAAATCACGCATCGCCGCTTAATATAGTCGTTGCCGATGGGCATTTCGGTATAATTGAGGGAATTGCCCAAGTTCTTCTTGGTTAAAAAATCACCTCTTGCTTTTGCATCAAAAGACCGTCCCCCTTGCGTTACGGTAGCGTCGCGCAATGTCGATGGTCACCCCGGATCCATGCCCAACCTGACACCCGCCGAAGGAATTGCCTCCATGAAATCAAGCAACCGCCCCCTGTTGCGTTCCGCTTTGCTATTGCTGTTGCCTTTGTGCGGCGCCGCCCGGGCAGACTGGGTACAGGCGACCGATCCGCTGGCCATCCGACCACTGCCGGACAACATGCAGACCCAGGCGCAGAACCCGCCGACTTTCTCGTGGTCGCGCCATCCTTCGGCGCCGCCGGAATACGTGGTCCAAGTGTATCTGAATGGCGTGCTGAACCGTACTTTCAAGAGCACCCGCAACTGGTATTTGCCACCGCGAGCATTGCCTGTTGGTAACTATACCTGGCGCGTGCGGCCATCGACCTCGCAGGAGTGGTCGACCCCGCGCAGCTTCGTGATTGCCAGTAACTCGCAGTTGTTCGAGGTGGCTGAAAACCTGGCGCTGCGCAATGCCGTCACGCGCAAGGCGCGCCCGCGCGCGCTGCCCAGCGGCCTGAAGCCTTTCTCGTCATGGAGCGCCGCCATGCGCGCCGACCGCCAGCAGGCGCTGACGGGCCTGACGAACGAAGTGAACTACTACGTCTCGTCGCTGAAAACCGTGTCCGACAGCGAGTGGCCGCTGCCGGGAAGCAAGATCCGCACGGCGGCGCTGGTGGCGCAGCAGTCGAACATCATGCAGCGCGTCAATCCGAATGCGCGCCAGCTGGAGGGTGCCGCGACCTTGTACCGCCTGACCGGCCAGCAAGCCTACCTCGATGAAGCGATCCGCCGCGGCGACCAGTTCGCCGCGCTGGACGTGAACGGTCCGACCAGTTTTGCCAACCAGGACATGGGCAGCCGCGTGATCGCGCAAAGCCTGATGAAAGCGATCGACATGCTGGCCGGCGCGCTGGTGGTCAATGGCGACACCACGCGCCGCGACAAGTGGCTGTCGGTGGTGGCGGCGCGCACCAGCGCGCTGTACGCCGACCTGTCGGCCGGCGGCGGCCGTCTCGACCAGCTGCCCTACGATTCGCACGCGGCCACCAGCATGGCTTACCTGACCCTGACCTCGACCCTGGCGCTGGGCGATATTCCCGCCGCGGCCGACTGGTTCGATTTCTCGTTCCGCGCCTTCGTCAGCTCGTTCAGCGTCTGGAGCGGCCCGGAGGGCGGCTTTGCCAACGGTACCGCGTATGCGGAATACGAAGCGGACTTCGCGCTGCAGATCTGGCCCGCGCTGGCGCAGGCGACCGGCGTCAACATGTTCGACAAGCCCTGGTCGCGCGGCTACGCGCAGTTCCTGATGCATTTCGTGCCGCCCGGCCAGCAGACCCACGTGTTTGGCGACGGCCACGAGACGGCGCCCGAATACCGTTTCATGAAGGGCTTCGCCTCGCGCTACGCCACGCCGCAGGCGGCCTGGTATGTGAAAAACCTGACCCGTCCGGACGACGTGCTGGCTACCTTGCAGGCGCCGTATCCGATGCCGGTCGCGACCGTTGCCGCCGCGGCCGCCACGCCGCCGGCCAATGCCGCCTACTATCCGAGCATCGGCTGGACCGCCATGCACAGCAACCTGGCCGACAGTGGCCGCACCTCGCTGTACTTCAAGGCCAGCCCTTACGGTTCCTTCAATCACAGCCATGGCGACCAGAACGGTTTCGTGCTGTTCAGCGGCGGCGTGCCGCTGCTGACGGAAACCGGCTGGTACGACTGGTACGATTCGCCGCTGTGGAATTCCTGGTACCGCCAGTCGAAGTCGCACAATGCGCTGACCTTCGACGGCGGCATCGGGCAAGTGGTGGAGGGTTATGAAGAGCCGCTGTCGCGCAATGGCCGCATCAACGCGTTTTCCACCACGCCTGCCGTCGACTACGTCGAAGGCGACGCCACGCCGGCCTATGCCGGCCTGCTGAAATCGGCCACGCGCAAGATCTGGTATGTGCGCGGCACCGACACCGCCGTCATCCTCGACCAGTACGCGTCGGCCACGCCACGCGTCTTCGAGTGGAACTTCCATGGCTATGCGCCTATCGTCGCCGATGCTGCCGGCAATATCTCCATCACCAACCAGGGCCGCAAGGTGTGCCTGGTGCCGCTGGCCACCAGCGACCAGCGTTTCGAGCGCCGCGTCGGCCCGCCGCCGCAAAGCGGCACCTATGAAGACCACGGCGTGTTCGTCAAGGCCGCCGCCGCCACCAGCGGCGAATTCCTGACGGTGCTCGACGTCGGTTGCAAGGGCACGGCCGTCAGGCTCGACACCAGCGGCGGCCTGCGCAAGGTCGTGGTCGGCACGCAAACGTTGACACTGCCATTGCCAAAGTAATCGCGGCACCCCAGGCCGAAAAAAGCAATACCGCCTGGTATTGCTTTTTTTTTCGGCTCTGGCGTGCCGCTAAAACCATGCTGTTCGGGTAAGATGATTGATCGTTTCATATGGGCATAGCCTGATGCCGGCAGTGGCCGTGCCCCGTTTTCCACTGCCGCGCAAGCTGATTGCTTCTGCCTATGTCCCTGAAGATCTTGCAACTGGTGCCGGAAAGCCTGCCCACCTTTCGTCCCGATGTGGCGGTACTGTTCGGCAAATACCTGCCGCGCCACGGCGTCGCTTGCGATATCGTCGGCATGCCGTCGCCGCAGGCGCCGCAGGCGCAGGGCTTTCGCTCGGTGCGCACTCCGCGCTTTCACGCCAGCCGGCTGCGGCGCGAACTGGCTTTTCAACTCGGCTGTCTGCGCGCCTTGTGCGGCGCGCGCCGCGCCGATTGCGACGCGGTCCAGGTGCGCGACATGGTGCCGACCGGCCTGCTGGCGCTGCTGATCGCCCGCCTGAAGGGCATTCCCTTTTATTACTGGGTTTCCTACCTGATCAGCGAAGGGCGCATCGAACGCGCGCGCGCCGGCCTGGCGCAGCGAGCGACCTTGCGCGGACGCCTGGTGCTGTGCAAGGGCCTGGTCGAGCAGTGGCTGCTGTATCGGGTGCTGCTGCCGCGCGCCGACCACGTCTTCGTGCAGAGCGAGGCGATGCTGCAGATGATGCGCGGCAAGGGTGTCGCCGCAGGGCGGCTGAGCGCCGTGCCGATGGGGGTCGACATGGAAGTGCTGGGCCAGCAAGCCATCGAGCCCGTGCGGCCCGACGGCTGGCACGGCGTGCCGCTGCTGGCCTACCTGGGCACGCTGGACCAGTCGCGCCAGCTCGAACGCCTGCTCGACGCTCTGCAGATCGTGCGCCGTGACGTGCCCGGCGCCTGTCTGCTGCTGATCGGCGCCTCCGACACGCCGTCCGACGTCGATGAACTGCTGGACCATGCGCGGCGCGCCGGCCTTGCCGACTGCGTGCGCGTGACGGGCTGGCTGCCGTCCAGCCAGGCCTGGCCGCTGCTGGCCGGCGCCGACGCGGCCCTGTCGTATATCCCGCGCGGCGCGCTGTACGACGTCAGCTCGCCCACCAAGCTGCTCGAATACCTGGCGCTGCGCATGCCGGCCGTCGGCAACGACAGCCCGGACCAGGTGCAGGTACTCTCGGGCAGCGATTGCGGCTGGCTCACCAGCAGCGATCCGGCCGCGATGGCCGGCGCGATGGTCGACATTTTGCGCGACGTGCCGGCAGCGCGCGCGCGCGCGCAGGGCGGCGCCGCGTATATCGACGCGCAGCGCAGCTACCGCGTATTGGCGGGCGAACTGGCGGCGTGTTACCACCGCCTGGCGGGTACTGTTGCATCGTGAGCGCGAAATAACGGCGCCTTGCGCACAATTGCAAATCTATAACATATAATGCAAATATGACTACTGTAATGCTGCTGGGACCTGCCCTCGATGCCGTCAGCGGCGTGACGACGCATTTGAATCAATTGTTTCATTGTTCGCTGGCGCGCGACTTTCAACTGGTGCATTTCCAGGTGGGCAGCGAGGGGCGGCGCGAGTCGCGCCTGCACAAACTGCTGCGCTTCGCCTGGAGCCCATTCCAGTTCCTGCAGGCCTTGCGCGTGCAGCAGCCGCAGATCGTGCATATCAATACGTCGATGGAGCAGAAAAGTTACTGGCGCGACCTGGCCTATTTGCTGGTGGCCAAGGCCATGGGCAAGCGCGTGCTGTACCAGGTGCATGGCGGCGCCTTGCCGCAGGTGTTTTTTGGCGGCAAACCTTTGTTGACGGGGCTGCTGCGCCGCGTGCTGCATTTGCCCGACGTGGTGGTGCTGCTGGCGCAATGCGAGTTGCGCGGCTACCGCAGTTTCGATGCCAGCTTGCCGCTGGAGGTGATCCCGAACGCCATCGACGCGGGGCAGGACGCGGGCGAGAAGCCGCAATCGCCGCAATCGCCGCTGTCGCTGGTGTACGTGGGGCGCCTGGCCGCAAGCAAGGGCTTGTTCGAACTGGTCGAGGCGCTGGCGCTGGCGCGCGCGGCGGGCAGCACGGCCACGCTGGCGCTGGCCGGCAGCGGCCCGGCGCAAGCGGCCTTGCGTGCGCGCGTGGCTGCCTTGCGGCTGGAGGGGCAGGTCAGCTTCCTGGGCCCCGTGTTTGGCGCGGCCAAGAACGCCTTGTGGCGCGGCGCCGATGTGTTCGGTTTTCCCACGCATCACGAAGGATTGCCGTATGCTTTGCTGGAAAGCATGGCCGCGCGCACGCCGGTGCTGATCTGCCCGGTGGGCGCGATTCCGGACGTGGTGCAAGATGGCGTGCACGGCCTGTTCGTGCCGCCGCGCGATCCGCAGGCGCTGGCCGACGCCATCGTGCGCCTCGATCGCGACCGGGCCCTGTTGCGGCGCATGGGCCAGGCCTGCCGCGAGCGCATCGATAGTCACTACGCGGTCGAGCGCCTGGCGCACGATTTCCGGCGCGTCTATCGCGCCTTGCTGGCGCCGCCAGCGTCAGAATAGTTTTTTCAAGCGAGATATTATGTGCGGTATTGCCGGTTTGATCTTTCCCTCGTCCGACGCCGGCCAGCTGGCCGCGCTCGAGTCCATGGGGCGCGCCATCGCGCACCGCGGCCCCGATGACACCGGCGTGCTGCAGGCCACTACCGCCGACGGTGCGTGGCAGGTGGGCCTGCTGCACCGGCGCCTGTCGATTATCGATATCGCCACCGGCCACCAGCCGCTGGGCAACGAGACGGGTGACGTGCAGATCATCTTCAATGGCGAAATCTATAATTACCAGCCGCTGCGCGAGGAACTGATCGCGCTGGGCCACCGCTTCCGCACCGCTTCCGACACGGAAACCATCGTCCACGCCTACGTGCAGTGGGGCGAGGAGTGCGTGCGCCACTTCCGCGGCATGTTCGCGTTTGCCATCTGGGATGCGCGCCACAACCGCCTGTTCATGGCGCGCGACCCGTTCGGCAAGAAGCCGCTGTTCCTGTGGCAGCACGAAGGGCGGCTGGCCTTCGGTTCGGAAATCAAGGCGCTGCTGGCCTTGCCCGGCGTGGCCGCGCGTGCCAATGAGGACGCGATCTGGGATTATTTCGCCTACCGCTATGTGCCCGGTCCCACCACCCTGTTCCAGGGCATCAGGAAGCTGGCGCCCGGTTCCACCGCCACCTGGGAAAACGGCGTGCTGCGCGAGAGCGTGTATTACACGCCGCCCGACAGCCGGCCGCGCGTGGCAAGCAGCTTGCCGGCCGATCCGGTCGCCACCTTCCTGGAAAAACTTGACGAATCGGTGCGCATCCGCATGATCTCGGACGTGCCCTTCGGCGCCTTTTTGTCCGGCGGCATCGATTCCTCGGCCGTGGTGGCCTTGATGTCGCGCCATGCCGGCGTGCCTGTGAAAACTTTTTCGGTCGGCTTCAAGGAGGGCGGTTTCAGCGAGCTGGCGTATGCGGCCGATATCGCGCGCCAGTTTTCCACCGATCACCACGAGCTGGAAGTGTCGGTCGACCAGGTGATCGAATTGCTGCCCGACCTGGTGCGCTTTCGCGACGCGCCGGTGGCCGAGCCGTCCGATATTCCCATCTATTTGCTGGCGAAGGAATCGCGCAAGACGGTCAAGATGGTGCTGACGGGCGAGGGTTCCGATGAAATCCTGGGGGGTTACCCCAAGCATGTGTACGAGCGCTATGCGGGCAGCTACCAGCAATTGCCCGGCGTGCTGCGGCGTGGCCTGATCGAGCCGGCCATCGGCGCCTTGCCATATCGTTTTCGCCGCGCCAAGACGGCCATCGTCAACCTGGGCCTGGAAGCGTTCGACGAGCGCATGCCGCGCTGGTTCGGCATGATGTCGGACCAGGAAAGGGCGCGCCTGGTCGCCATGCCCGCGCCACGGCGCACGCAGGAGGCGGGTCTCGGCTGTGGCGGCGGCGACAACAGCGCGCTGCGCCGCATCCTGTGCTTCGATCAAAAAAGCTGGCTACCCGACAATCTGCTGGAACGGGGTGACCGCATGACCATGGCCGCCTCGCTCGAAGCGCGCATGCCCTTCATGGACCACGAGCTGGCCGCCTATGTGTCGACCCTGCCCGACGATTACCGCGTGCGCGGGCGCGCCACCAAGTGGATCCTTCGCGAAGCGATGAAGCAGCTGCTGCCGACGGCGATCCTGGAACGGCCGAAAGTGGGCTTTCGCGTGCCCGTCAACGAATGGTTCCGCGGTCCCATGAAAGAGTATCTGTACGAGCACCTGACGGGCGCCTCGTCGCGCACGCGCCACTACTACCATGCGCAAGCGCTGCAGCAGGTGCTGGCCGAGCACGTGAAAGGGCGGCAAAACCACGAGAAGCTGCTGTGGAGCTTGCTGACCCTGGAAATCTGGCATCGCCAGTATCTGTGAGCGCGGACCATGCTGGCTAATTTGTCCTGGAAACTGAACCGCTTGCGCGCCATGGGCGCGCCCGAAGTGGCGCACCGCGTGCGCGACGCGGTGCAGCAACGCCTGCAGGCGCGCGGCATCGGTCTGGTACCTGTGCCGCCGCCGGCGTCGCTGGCGCGCTTCGGCCAGCCGTGGCTGGGATTGCCGTCCGACCCGGCGCCGCACCTGGCGGCGGCCGAACGCATCCTGGCCGGCCGCTTTGATGTATTCGCGCTGCGCGATGTGGAACTCGGTTTTCCGCCCGAGTGGAACCGCGACCCGAAGACGGGTACCGTGGCCCCGGTCAGCTTCGGCAAGACCCTCAATTACCGCGACGAGGCGGTGGTCGGCGATATCAAATGCCTGTGGGAACCGAACCGCCACCTGATGATCAGTGATCTCGCGATGGCGTATCGCCTCAGTGGCGAGCTGAAATATGCGCAGGGCGTGCAAATCCTGCTCGAATCGTGGTGGCGGCAGTGCCCGTATACGTTGGGGCCGAACTGGAGCAGCGCGCTGGAACTGGCCTTGCGCCTGGTCAGCTGGTCGCATGCCTGGAACTTGCTGGGCGGCATCGATAGCGTGCTGTTCCAGGGGAGCGGCGGCCAGGCGTTTTTGCAGCGCTGGCTGGCCAGCATCTACCAGCACTGCCATTTTATTGCCGGCCATTTTTCGCGCCACTCGTCGGCCAACAACCATCTGTTTGGCGAATTGACGGGCTTGCACGTGGCGGCGCTGACCTGGCCGTGCTGGCCGGACAGCGCGGCCTGGCTGGCGCAGACGGAACGCGAACTGGAACAGCAGGCCTTGCTGCAGAACGGCGCGGACGGCGTCAACCGCGAGCAAGCGATCTATTACCAGCACACCGTGGCCGACGAGATGCTGCTGTGCGTGCTGGCGGGCCGCGCCAATGGCCGGCCCCGTTCCGCCGCCTTTTTGCAGCGGCTGGAAGCCATGCTGGAATTTATCGCCGCCATGATGAACGTGGCGGGCGAGGTGCCGATGATCGGCGACGCCGACGACGCGCAGCTGGCCAGCTGGGACAAGTCGCCCGGCGTCAATGTCTACCGCTCATTGCTGGCCAGCGGCGCGGCGCTGTTCGGGCGCAGCGATTTCAAGTTCAAGGCGGGACGGTTTGACGACAAGAGCGCCTGGCTGCTGGGCGAGGCGGGCCGGCAGGCTTTCGACGCCTTGCCGGTCGCAACGCAGACGCGCTTGCCGCGCAGTTTCGCCGACGGCGGCTACTGGATCATGGGCGCAAATCTTGATACACCGCTTGAGGTGCGCCTGATCGCGGACGCCGGTCCCCTCGGCTACCTGGGCATTGCCGCCCACGGCCATGCCGACGCGCTGGCCTTGACCCTGTCGGTGGCGGGCCAGGCGGTGCTGGTCGATCCGGGCACCTATGCCTATCACACGCAGAAACAGTGGCGCGATTATTTTCGCGGCACCAGCGCGCACAACACGCTGCGCATCGATGGCCGGGACCAGTCCGAATCGGGCGGCAACTTCTTGTGGCTGCGCAAGGCCAGGGCACAGTGCCTGGCGTGGCGCGACGACAGTGACGGCCAGTTCTGGAGCGCCAGCCACGACGGCTACCTGGCCTTGCCTGATCCTGTGCTGCACCGGCGCGAGGTCAGCGTGGCGCCCGGCGCACGGCGGATCGTGGTGGAAGATGTGCTTGAATGCAAAGGCACGCACGAGGTCGAGCTGTTCTGGCATATCGATCCGCAATGCGCGGTCAGGCTCGACGGTGGCGTGCTGCATATCCGTGGCAAGCAATGCGAGATCGCCATGCACTTGCCCGATGTGCCCGGCGCCACCATGGCGCTGGTGCGGGGCGGCGAGCAGCCGGTGCTGGGCTGGATTGCGCATCGCTTTGATGAAAAACAGGCTGCGCCCACTTTGGTCTGGCGCGCGCGGCTCGACGGCGGGACCAAGCTGCGTACCACATTACACTTGATGACATCTGATCTGTAGAAATTGACGAGGAAAAAACATGAAAATTAGTATATTTGGCTTGGGTTATGTGGGCGCCGTCTCCGCCGGTTGCCTGGCCAGCGACGGCCACGAAGTGATCGGCGTCGACCCGAACAAGACCAAGGTCGACCTGATCAACCAGGGCACCACGCCCATCATCGAAAAAGATATCGGCGAGATGATCGCCGCCACCGTGAAGAGCGGCCATCTGCGCGCCACGGCGGACGTGCGCGATGCCGTGTTCGGTTCCGACATGTCGCTGATCTGCGTCGGCACGCCCTCGCAGCTGAACGGCAACCTGGACCTCAGCCATGTGCGCAAGGTATGCCAGGAAATCGGCGCGGCGATCGCCGAAAAAGATTCTTTCCATGTGGTGGTGGCGCGTTCGACCATGCTGCCCGGCTCGATGCGCTCGCTGGTGATCCCGACCCTGGAAGCGGCGTCCGGCAAGGTGGCCGGCGTCGATTTTGGCGTCTGCAACAACCCGGAATTCCTGCGCGAAGGCACGGCCGTCCACGACTACTACAATCCGCCGAAAACCGTGATCGGCGAGTCCGACGAAAAGGCCGGCGCCCTGCTGGTGCAGCTGTACGAAAAGATGGACGCGCCGCTGGTGCGCACCGATGTGGAAACGGCCGAGATGGTCAAGTACACCGACAACACCTGGCACGCCGTGAAAGTGGCGTTCGCCAACGAGATCGGCAATATCTGCAAGGCGGTCGGCATCGATGGCCACAAGGTGATGGAGATCTTCTGCCAGGATACCAAGCTGAACCTGTCACCGTATTACATGAAGCCGGGCTTCGCGTTCGGCGGCTCCTGCCTGCCGAAAGACGTGCGCGCGCTGACCTACAAGGCGCGCACCCTGGATCTCGATTTGCCGCTGCTCAATTCGATCCTGCCGTCGAACCAGAAGCAGGTGGAAAAAGGCATCAAGATGATCGCCGACAAGGGCGCGCGCAAGGTGGGTATCCTGGGCTTCTCGTTCAAGGCCGGCACCGACGACCTGCGCGAGTCGCCGCTGGTCGACGTGATCGAATATCTGCTGGGCAAGGGCTACGAGCTGAAACTGTACGACAAGAATGTCAACCTGGCCGCGCTGACGGGCGCCAACCAGGATTACATCCTGAACCATATTCCGCACATCTCCAAATTGATGGTGACCACCATGCAGGACGTGCTCGATTTTGCCGACACCATCGTGATCGGCAACGGCGCGGCCGAATTCAAGACCGTGCCGGGCAGCCTCAAGCCGCACCAGCATATCGTCGACCTGGTGCGCATCAGCAAGGAACAAAGTGGAGAGCAATATGACGGCATCTGCTGGTAAGGCCCGTCGGGTATTGATCCTGGTGGAAAACCTGCCGTCGCCGTTCGACCGGCGCGTGTGGCAGGAAGCGACCACCCTGCATGCGAACGGTTACGAGGTGTCGATCATCTGCCCCACCGGCAAGGGGTATGAATCGCGCTACGAGGCGATCGACGGTATCCATATCTACCGCTACCACCTGCCGCTGGAAGCCGAAGGCGCCAAGGGTTACCTGGTGGAATACTCGCTGGCGCTGTTCCACACCTTCCGCCTGGCGTGGAAGGTGCATTTCGCGCGCGGCTTCGATGTCATCCACGCCTGCAATCCGCCCGACCTGCTGTTTTTGATTGGCGGCTTTTTCAAGCTGACGATGGGCAAGCGCTTCCTGTTCGACCATCACGACATCAACCCGGAACTGTACGAAGCCAAGTTCGGCCGGCGCGACTTTTTCTACAAGCTGATGGTGCTGTTCGAG
Organism: Janthinobacterium sp. PSPC3-1; assembly: GCF_049896105.1. NCBI lineage: Bacteria > Pseudomonadati > Pseudomonadota > Betaproteobacteria > Burkholderiales > Oxalobacteraceae > Janthinobacterium > Janthinobacterium sp. PSPC3-1. The sequence continues at coordinate 144,220 of NZ_JAFCTQ010000006.1, forward strand.
CGCTGGTCGTTCCAGAGCGCCGACGTGTCGATCGCCACCAACGAGTCGTACAAGAAGATCGCCATCGAACGCGGCGGCATGAAGCCCGAAGACGTGTATGTGGTGCGCAGCGGTCCCAAGCTGGACCGCCTGCGGGTGCTGCCGCCGGTGCCGGAATTGAAGCAAGGCCGCAGCTACCTGGTCGGCTATGTCGGCGTGATGGGAGCCCAGGAAGGCATCGACCTGCTGCTGCAGGCGGCCCAGTATATCGTGCAGACCCTGGGGCGCCAGGACGTGCAGTTCGGCCTGGTCGGCGGCGGCACCTCGCTGGAACAGATGAAACAGATGGCGCAGGACATGGGCATCGCCGATTACGTGACGTTCACGGGGCGCGTGCCGGACCAGCAACTGCTGGAAATGCTCAATACTTCGGACGTGTGCGTGAACCCGGACGTGGCCAACGACATGAACGACAAGTCGACCATGAACAAGATCATGGAATACATGGCGCTGGGCAAACCGATCGTGCAGTTCGACCTGGTCGAGGGCAAGGTCTCGGCCCAGGACGCGTCGCTGTATGCCATGAAGAACGATCCGGTCGACATGGCGCGCAAGATCGTCGAGCTGCTCGACGACCCGGCGCGGCGTGAACAGATGGGCGCATTTGGCCGCCACCGCGTGATCAACGAGCTGGAATGGGAGTACGAGGCGCCGAAATTGCTGGCCGCCTACGCGCGCCTGTTTCCCGCCGCCGCGCCGGCGCTGCAAGTGAATAAATAAGATCGGGACAACAGCCATGAAGATATATCCAGTGATCCTGTCGGGCGGTTCCGGCACCCGTTTGTGGCCGCTGTCGCGCGCCGTGCTGCCCAAGCAACTGCTGGCGCTGGTCACGGACCGGACCATGCTGCAGGAAACGGCGCTGCGTGTGCACAGCCTGCCGGACGGGGTTTGCCAGGTGATGCCGCCGCTGGTGGTCTGCGGCAATGAACACCGCTTCATGGTGGCCGAGCAGCTGCGCGAAATCAAGCTGGACCCCCTAGGCATCCTGCTTGAACCGGTGGGCCGCAATACGGCGCCGGCGGTGGCGGTGGCGGCGCAGTACCTGCTGGCGATCGACCCCGAGGCCTTGATGCTGGTGTTGCCGGCCGACCATGTGATCACCGACGTGCCGGCCTTCCACCAGGCCATCATTGCCGCAGCAAAGCTGGCGTCCGATGGTGCGCTGGCCACCTTCGGCATCGTGCCCACCGCACCGGAAACGGGCTATGGCTATATCCGCGCCGGCGCGCCGGTGGGCGCCGAGGCAGGGCAGGGCGCTTGCCAGGTCGAGCGTTTCGTGGAAAAGCCGGACCTGGCGACGGCGCAGGGTTTTGTCGCGGCCGGAAATTATTTCTGGAACAGCGGCATGTTTTTGTTCCGCGCCGAGCGCTATCTGAGCGAACTGGGCCAGTTCCAGCCCGCCATGCTGGACGCTTGCATGGCGGCCGTGCGCGACGGCTACCGCGACCTCGATTTCTGCCGCCTCGATGAAAAGGCATTTACCGGCAGCCCGTCCGATTCGATCGACTATGCCGTGATGGAACGGACGGCGCATGCGGTGGTGCTGCCGGCCAGCATAGGCTGGAGCGATGTCGGTTCCTGGTCGGCCCTGTGGGAAGTGCAGCAGGGGGACGCCAGCGGCAATGTGGTGCGCGGCGACGTGTATCTCGATGGCGTCAGCAACTGCCTGGTGCGCGCCGAGCGCCGCCTGGTGGCCGTGCTGGGCGTGCGCGACCTGGTGGTGGTGGAAACCGATGACGCCGTGCTGGTGGCCCACAAGGACCAGGTGCAGCGGGTCAAGCAGGTGGTCGACCATCTGAAGCAGCAGGGCCGCAGCGAACACGTGCAGCACCGCAAGGTGTACCGCCCCTGGGGCAGCTACGAAGGCATCGACCTGGGCCAGCGCTTCCAGGTCAAGCGCATCACCGTCAATCCGGGCGGCAAGCTGTCGCTGCAGATGCACCATCACCGGGCCGAGCACTGGGTGGTGGTCAGCGGCACGGCCAGGGTGACGTGTGGCGAGAAGGTGACCTTGCTGACGGAAAACGAATCGACCTATATTCCGATCGGCATGACGCACCGCCTGGAAAACCCGGGCAAGCTGCCGCTGCACCTGATCGAAGTGCAGTCGGGCAGTTATCTGGGCGAGGACGATATCGTGCGGCTGGAAGATGTCTACCAGCGAGCGTAAAGCCATAAAGCCTGCCAGCGCGCATAGGGCGCTATAATCGTCGCCGGGCGGGCGGCTCCGGCTGCCCGCACTCCCAACCTGACGGCGGCGACCTGACCTTGCGTATATTCCTTTATCTTTCCCTGGCGCTGGCCGCCAGCGCTGCCAGCAGCGCCAGTGCCGATGCACCGCCCGCCGCCGCCGGCCTGCAGCCGTCGCAGCTGGCCATCATCATCAACGACGCCGAACCGAACAGCGTCGAAGTGGGCGAATACTACCGGCAGGTGCATGGTATTCCCGCCGCCAATGTCGCCCACGTCACGATTCCGAACCGGCCCCGCAAGCTGAGCATGGACCAGTTCGCCCAGCTCAAGGAACGCATCGACGCCCAGCTGAAACCCGGCATCCAGGCCGTGCTGATGGTGTGGAGCGCGCCGTATGCCGTCGAGTGCAATTCCATCACCTCGGCATTTACGCTGGGCTACGACGCGGGGCAGTGCACCAAGACCTGCGATCCCGGCAAGGCCAGCCCGTATTTCAACAGCAATGTGGCCCAACCGTATACCCAGCTGGGCTTGCGCCTGGCGATGCTGCTGCCCATCGATTTTGTCGACGAGGCCAAGGCCGTGGCCGACCGTGGCGCCGTCAGCGGCTTTTCGCCGCCGGCCGCCAGCGCGTATTATCTGACGACGTCGGATGCCGCGCGCAACAGCCGCGCGCCGCTGTTTCCGCCGCCGGGCATGCTGGCCCCGCGCAAGCTGGCCATCAAGCACCTGAAGGCGGACAGCCTGGAAGGGGCGCAGGACATCATGGTCTACCAGACGGGCATGGCCAAGGTGGCCAAGCTCGACACCCTGCGCTTCCTGCCCGGTGCGCTGGCCGATCACCTGACCTCGTTTGGTGGCGACCTGCAAGGTACCCAGCAGATGAGCAGCCAGCGCTGGCTGGAAGCAGGTGCGACGGCCAGTTATGGCACCGTCAGCGAACCGTGCAGCTACTGGCAAAAGTTTCCACAGCCCAGCGTGCTGCTGCGCCGCTACCTGTCGGGCAGCACCGCGCTCGAAGCCTACTGGGGCAGCGTGGCATGGCCTGCGCAAGGCCTGTTTATCGGCGACCCCTTGGCCGCGCCGTACGCGCGCTTCCGGCGCTGAGTGTCAGCAGTTTTCCAGACGAAAAAAAGGCCCTCGCGGGCCTTTTTGCTCTTGGTTTACACTTTTATTTACGCTGTTGCGGCCCGCTTGCGCCGTCCCGCGAAGGCCACCAGGGCCAGGCCGGCCAGCAGCATGGCCCAGGTTTCCGGTTCCGGCACGGCCGGCACTTCCGGCGTGGCCGGGATCAGGCCGCCGCCGGTATTGAGGCCGCCGGCCGCGCCGCCGCCGCCCACGCCGCTTGAACCGCCAGTGGCGGCGGGCAGGTTTTCACTGAGCGACGACGCCACCACCAATGGCGCCTGGTTGTCGGCGCTGCCGCTGCGGCTGCGATTCAGCGCACGGCCCGCCGCGCCATAGGCCGGGGTCTCGTCGAGTGGATACACTTCCTCGTTGGCCACGAAATCACGGGTGCGGAAGCGAAACTGGTTGTCATCGGTCGTCAGGATCTTGCCGCCAGGTATGACCGCATCATTGCCAGGCATGCCATTGATCGCCAGGCGGTGGGTGCTGTCGCTGGAATCGAACTTGCGCAACTCCTGGTCCGAGACCACGCCGGTAAAGTCCGGCGTCGGTTGCTTGCCGTCATTGGCGCGCGTGCCGCCACTGATAAAGCCGTCCGCCAGGCTGCAGGCGCTGTAGGTGCCGTCGAGGTTGGCATCCTTGGCGTCGCCATTTGCGTTGTTGGTGCTGGCCTGGCAGCTTTTCTGATTGTCGCGCGGCTGGGCTTGGGTTTGCGCATGGGCGCTGCCGCCGAACGCCATGATGGCGGCGGCCAGCAGCAAAGGGCGCGCTGTCAAGCAGGCAAAAATCGATTTGGACATGATAGTTCTCTCAAAAAGCAGGTGCGCCGCGTCGCTGGTGACGCTGATTGCGCATATTGCAGCCACCCATCCCTGTGACCGTTGTGTGCGGGGAAAGGCGTGCTTTTCAAGGCCAGGCATGGATGAGGCCTGAACCTGTGTGTACTGCGTCTTGTTTAGTCCTTATCAGGAATTAAACTTATTTGTAGGAAATATATCATATTTTTCTGTTCAGTGTCGAGTCTGCTTTCATAATTCCCGCAGGGTGTTGCAGGCTCGCCATGGCGAGCCTCCTGGCCACCTCGCTGACATTTACGCTTGGAAACTGCGTAAAGCAGGCAACTATTTCATGAGAATAATAATTTCCAAAGTGAAACTTTAAATAAAATATTTATAATTTATTCCGTGTAATTATGCTACCATTATTATCAGTATTTCATGTACTTTGGGTGGCCAGCGTACAGCAGCCATAAATTCATTTTGAAGGAGATACAACATGAAATTGAAATTGATTGCTGCTGGTATCCTGGCGGCGGCATCGTTCAGCGCTTCCGCGACCGATCATCTGCTGGGGATCCTGGACCCGGCCGGTTCGGATACCTTGTCCGACAAGTCGGACAAGTTTCTTGACGCCGGCACGGCCATCAGTGACAGCTGGTTCTTCCAGCTGCTGACGCCCTCGTCGACTTCCTTCGGTGCGTTGCAAACGTTCTCGGTGGCCGAAGGCGCGATCACCAATTTTGCGGGATCGCTGTTCGGTGTCGGCACGAATACCTACTATGGTGCGCTGACCAATGTGGCCGGTGGTTCGAACCAGAACCTGAGCTGGGCCGGTCCTTTGGCCGCCGGTAACTACCGCGTGGACATTTCAGGCGTGACCGCTATTGACCGCTCGCAATATATCGCGACCGTCGCGGCCCTGCCGGTACCGGAGCCGGAAACCTACGCCATGATGCTGGCCGGCCTGGCGCTGGTGGGCGCCGTGGCTCGCCGCCGCGTCAAGAAATCTGCCTGATAGTGCTGGTGCAAAATGAAAAACCCGCCGAGGCGGGTTTTTTTGTCTGGCACTGGCAAACGTTCAGGGCTAGGCGCCAAGACGAAGACAGTGCGCCAGCACGGCGAGGCGCAGGCAACAATGCCCTGGACATTTGCTTATGCGGTGCGCTTGAAATCGCGGAAGCGGAAGCCGGCCAGCAGTAATGTGCCGAAATAGGCCACGCCGCACAGGCAGATCAGCAGGCCCAGGGTGCCGGCCCGCAGCAATGGATGGGCTTGCATGGCGATCCAGTCGATGCGGGTCGCGCCATAGGCGGCCACGCCACCCATCACGGCCAGGGCCGGCAGCAGGCGCAGGAAGAATGTCAGCCAGCCCGGTTTCGGCGTGTAGATGCCGCGGCGGCGCAAGCCCCAGTACAGGAAAGTGGCGTTCAGGCAGGCGCCCAGGCCGATCGACAGGGCCAGCCCGGCAACGGCCAGGTAGGGCACGAACAGCCAGTTCATCAGCTGCGTGGCGATCAGCACGCCGATGGCGATCTTGACGGGCGTGCGGATATCCTGGCGCGCATAAAACGCCGGCGCCAGGGTTTTCACCAGGATGATGCCCAGCAAACCCAGGCTGTAGGCCACCAGCGGCTCGGTCGACATGGCCACCGATTCGGCCGAAAATTTACCATAATGAAAAAGGGTGGCGATCAGCGGCGTGGCCAGGGTGGCCATGCCGACGGCCGCCGGCAAGGCCAGCAAAAAGGTCAGGCGCAAGCCCCAGTCCAGCAAGGACGAGTATTCCGTCTTGTCGCCATCGACATTGGCTTTCGACAGGCTGGGCAGCAAGATGGTGCCCAGGGCCACACCCAGCATGGCGGTCGGGAACTCCATCAGGCGGTCCGCGTAGGACAGCCAGGAAATGCTGCCTTCGGCCAGGCGCGAGGCGATGCTGGTGTTGATCATCAGGCTGATCTGCGCGGCCGACACGGCAAACACGGCCGGTCCCATTTTTTTCAGCACGCGCCGCACGCCGCCGTCCGACAGGCCGATGGCCGGGTTGATCGACAGGCGCGGCAGCATGCCGATCTTGATCAGGGCAGGGATCTGGATCGCCACCTGCAGCAGGCCGCCGACAAACACGGAAATCGCCATGGCGTAGATCGGCTGCGCCAGGTGCGGCGCCAAAAAGAGGGAGGCGGCGATAAAGGACAGGTTCAGCAGCACCGGTGTAAACGCGGGAATCTTGAATTCGCGCCAGGTGTTCAGGATGCCGCCGGCCAGCGCCACGAACGACATGCAACTGATATAAGGGAACATCAGGCGCGTCATCCAGACGGCCGCGTCGAAAGCGCCGGGGTCCTTGTTCAGGCCGGTGGCGATCACATACACGAACCATGGCGCGCCGAGGATGCCGATGGCGGACACCAGCAAGGTGGCCCACACCAGGGTGGTGGCCACATGGTCGGCCAACTGCTTGCTGGCCTCCTGGCCATGCTGGTTTTTATACTCCGACAAGATCGGCACGAAGGCTTGCGAGAACGCGCCTTCGGCAAACAGGCGCCGCAGCAGGTTGGGAATGCGGAAGGCCACGATAAAGGCGTCGGTGTAGGCGCCGGCGCCAAAGGCGCGCGCGAACAGGCTTTCGCGCAACAAACCGGTGACTCGGGACAGCATGGTCATGCTGGAAATGGCGGCGAGGGTTCTGAGCAAGTTCATGGGGGCAGATTATAGCTGGGCGCGGCCTGTGCAAACGGTTAACATGCTGTAATAATCAGCGCTTTCCGGCCCCGGGTGCCGCCGTTTTTCGCCCTTTTGATGTCGATAGCGGCTTTTTTGAATTGCCCTCGCCGGAAAATCTCGTTATAATCGAAGGCTGTACAGAATTCTGTTACGCAGACACTAATGTTTGACAGGCACTGGTTTGGCACACATGGTTCGGCAGACGCACAGAACGCACCGGTTGGCAAACACTAATGTTTGCAAACGCACTTTGACCCTGTTTTAGGAAATTCCATGGCAAATACCGCACAAGCGCGCAAACGCGCTCGTCAAGCAGTTAAGCAAAACGCACACAATTCGTCCCAGCGTTCGACCTTGCGCACAGCTATCAAAGCTGCTCGCAAAGCGATCCAGGGCGGCGACAAGGCAGCTGCTGCTGCAATCTTCCAGGCTTCCGTGTCGACCATCGACCGTATCGCTGACAAGAAGATCATCCACAAAAACAAGGCAGCTCGCCACAAGAGCCGTCTGGCAGCTGCTTTGAAAGCACTGTCCGCTTAATATTCGCCCTTTCGCCAGTTCGCTGGCGTTGGATGAAAAGCAAAAACCCGCAGACTTGTTCTGGCGGGTTTTTTCGCGTTCATCGCCGGCTGATGCCGTCTATTTTGATGCTGGCAGGTTGGCGATCACCATGCCCGGCTTGATATTGCGTAGCCGAAACCAGCCCAGGTTCATTTCCAGCGCATAGCGCGCCGGCATGGCTTTCGTCGAGCAATGGCTGTCGAGCGTATGCGGCTGCATGTCTTCGATATTGATGATCTTGCCGGACGCATCGAGAAAGGCCACCGACAGCGGCAGTGCCGTATTGCGCATCCACATGCATTGCGCGGCCGGCGCGCCGAACACGAACAGCATGCCGCCATTGACGGCCATGCTGTCGCGGTACATCAGGCCCAGTTCGCGCTGGTTTTCCGTGGCGGCCACCTCGGCCACGATCGCATGCTTGCCGGCCAGCAGCTGCACCGTCGTCAAAGGCGGGTTTTGCGCCCGGGAATCCGGGGCCGGCGCCGCCATCGCAAAGGCCAGGCTGCTGCAAATCAGAAAAGTTTTCATGTGCAAGACGTTAGCGGTGGAAGCGGCGATTAAGCCATGCTGGCGCGCCAGCCGTCAAGCCGGCGTCATCCGTTGCTGATGGCGTCGCCGGGCACTTCGCACCATTCGCCCGGCATCAAGGGGTGGCTGGCCAGCGAGAACGGCCCGATGCTGCTGCGCACCAGGCGCAGGGTCGGCAGGCCGACGGCGGCCGTCATGCGCCGCACCTGGCGGTTTTTTCCTTCTTTCAAGGTGATCGCCAGCCACGAGGTAGGGTGGTCAAGGCGCGTGCGGATCGGTGGATGGCGCGGCCACAACCAGTCTGGCTCGGCAATCCGCACGGCCTGGCACGGCTTGGTGACGAAGTCGCCCAGATCCAGCGGCGCTTGCAGGCGCGCCAGGCTGGCCGCATCGGGCACGCCGTCGACCTGCACCAGGTAGGTCTTCGCCTCCTTGCGGTCGGGGTGGCTGATGGCGTGCTGCAGGCGGCCGTCGTCGGTCAGCAGCAGCAGGCCTTCGCTGTCGGCGTCGAGCCGGCCGGCCGGGTAGATGCCGGGGATATCAAGGTGGTCGGCCAGGGTGAGGCGGCCATCCTGTGGCGAGAACTGGCACAGGACCTGGAACGGCTTGTTAAAAAGTATGAGTGGCATGGTGTTATCTTGATGCAAAAGAAGGCGTTGCCGCCGGTGAGGCGTGGCGCCGTGTACTATAGTGGTGCATAATGAGAAACGCAGTCGTCTTATATCTTATAGAAGACCTTTTGATGCCTTTCTCTGCCCCTGATTTGTTTTGTGACGCAATCCCCTTCGGAGATTTTGATGTACCAACATATTACAGTACCTGCTGACGGACAAAAAATCACCGTCAACGCCGACTTTTCGCTGAACGTGCCCGACCAGCCCATCATTCCCTTTATCGAGGGCGATGGCACCGGCAGCGATATCACGCCGGTGATGATCAAGGTGGTCGACGCGGCGGTGGCCAAGGCCTATGGCGGCGCGCGCAAGATCAGCTGGATGGAAATCTTTGCCGGCGAAAAAGCCACCCGCGTGTATGGCGCCGACAGCTGGCTGCCGGCGGAAACGCTGGCCGTGCTGAAAGACTATGTGGTGTCGATCAAGGGTCCGCTGACCACGCCGGTCGGCGGCGGCATGCGTTCGCTCAACGTGGCCCTGCGCCAGCAGCTCGACCTGTATGTCTGTTTGCGTCCGGTGCGCTATTTCAAGGGCGTACCGTCGCCATTGAAGGCGCCGGAAAAAACCGATATGGTGATTTTCCGCGAAAACTCGGAAGATATCTATGCCGGCATCGAATACGCGCAGGGTACCGATGATGCAAAGAAACTGATCGATTTCCTGGTAAAGGAAATGGGTGTCACGAAGATTCGTTTCCCGGAAACCTCGGGCATCGGCATCAAGCCGGTGTCGGTGGAGGGAACCGAGCGCCTGGTGCGCAAGGCGCTGCAATATGCGATCGACAATGACAAGCCTTCCGTGACGATCGTGCACAAAGGCAACATCATGAAATACACGGAAGGCGGTTTCCGCGACTGGGCGTATGCGCTGGCGCAAAAGGAATTTGGCGCCGAACTGATCGATGGCGGCCCGTGGTGCAAGTTCAAGAATCCGAAAACCGGGCGCGACATCACGGTCAAGGATTCGATCGCCGACGCTTTCCTGCAACAAATCCTGATGCGCCCGGTGGAATACAGCGTGATCGCCACCCTGAACCTGAATGGTGACTATATTTCCGACGCGCTGGCGGCCCAGGTGGGCGGCATCGGCATCGCGCCGGGCGGCAACCTGTCCGATTCGGTGGCCATGTTCGAAGCGACGCACGGCACGGCGCCGAAATACGCGGGCAAGGATGTGGTGAATCCCGGTTCGCTGATTTTGTCGGCGGAAATGATGTTGCGCCACATGGGCTGGGTCGAGGCGGCGGACCTGATCATCGCGGCGATGCAGAAGTCGATCGCCCTGAAACGCGTGACCTATGATTTCGCGCGCCTGATGGAAGACGCGACGCAAGTGTCGTGCTCGGGCTTTGGCGCGGTGATGGTCGAGCAGATGTAAAGCGGCCGGACGAAAAAAAACCCCGTTCGAAAACGGGGTTTTTCACATCTGAGGGCCGAAAGAAGCTTAGGCGGACTGGATGTTGGAAGCTTGCTTGCCTTTAGGGCCTTGCGTGACTTCGAATTGAACTTTTTGACCTTCTTTGAGGGTCTTGAAACCGTTCATGTTGATTGCGGAGAAATGAGCAAACAAATCTTCGCCGCCATCATCTGGAGTGATGAAGCCAAAGCCTTTGGAATCATTGAACCACTTAACTGTACCTGTTGCCATAAAAAGAACTTTCAAAATTAAAACAAATCACACGAGCCATAAAAGCAAGAAGCTTCTTGCCCCCTCCTCGACGTCTCACTTCTTATCAAGCTGTACATATTACTGCAACAGTCGATACCGCATTGTTGGCGGAATAAATATTGAAGTCAAGCGCTTTTCCACTGATCTTGCCAAATTCTTCACGAGCACCAAAAAAGCAACTCTTGATTTTGGCGACAGGGACGCCATCTGCGCTGTAGTGAGAAAACGCGTAAGATTGAAAACAATTGGAAACGCGCAGATATTGCGCATGACAACCACTGTGAAAGCATTAGAATAAGCGTATGGCAACCAAGCACGACACAGAAGCCCTGCTGGAGCGGCAAGCCCTCAAGCCGCCGCCGCTCTATCAGGTAGCCTTGCTCAATGACGACTATACCCCGATGGAATTCGTGGTGGCCATCATTCAGGAGTATTTCAACAAGGACCGTGAAACGGCGACGCAAATCATGCTCAGTGTTCACCGCTACGGCAAAGGAGTGTGCGGCGTGTTCTCTAAAGATATAGCGTGTACCAAAGTGGAGTTCGTTTTAACGCATGCGCGCAAGGCGGGGCATCCCCTGCAGTGCGTGATGGAGGAAGTATGATTGCGCAGGAATTAGAAGTAAGTTTGCACATGGCGTTTGTCGAAGCTCGGCAGGCACGGCACGAATTCATCACGGTGGAGCATCTGCTGCTGGCACTGCTGGACAATCCCTCCGCGGCCGAGGTATTGCGGGCCTGCGCGGTCAATATCGACGACCTGCGCAAGACCCTCACCAACTTCATCGGCGATAACACGCCGACCGTGCCTGGCACGGGCGAGGTCGATACCCAGCCGACGCTTGGTTTCCAGCGCGTGATCCAGCGCGCCATCATGCACGTTCAATCGGCATCGAATGGCAAGAAGGAAGTCACCGGCGCCAATGTGCTGGTGGCGATCTTCGGCGAAAAGGATTCGCACGCGGTCTACTACCTGCACCAGCAGGGCGTGACCCGCCTGGACGTGGTCAATTTCATTTCCCACGGCGTACGCAAGGACCAGTCGACCGAAAGCGCGAAAGCGTCGGAAGGCGTGGAAGAGGCGCCGGCCGAAGGGCAACCGAAGGAAAGTCCGCTCGACCAGTTCACGCAAAACCTGAACAAGGCCGCTGCCGAAGGCAAGATCGACCCGCTGATCGGGCGCGAGGACGAAGTCGACCGCGTGATCCAGATCCTGTGCCGCCGCCGCAAGAACAATCCGCTGCTGGTCGGCGAGGCGGGCGTGGGCAAGACGGCCATCGCCGAAGGCCTGGCCTACCGCATCACGCAAAGCGATGTGCCGGAAATCCTGCAAAATGCCGTCGTGTATTCGCTGGACATGGGAGCCTTGCTGGCCGGTACCAAATACCGCGGTGACTTCGAGCAGCGCCTGAAAGCCGTGCTGAAACAGCTGAAGGACAATCCGAACGGCATCCTGTTCATCGACGAGATCCACACCATCATCGGTGCGGGCTCGGCCTCGGGCGGCACGCTGGACGCGTCCAACCTGCTGAAACCGGCACTGGCCAACGGCCAGCTGAAGTGCATCGGCGCGACCACCTACACGGAATTCCGTGGCGTGTTCGAAAAAGACCATGCGCTCTCGCGCCGCTTCCAGAAGGTGGACGTCAACGAGCCGACCGTCGAGCAGACCGTGCAGATCCTGCGCGGCCTGAAATCGCGCTTCGAAGAACATCACGGCGTGAAATACTCGGCGTCGGCCCTGTCGACGGCGGCCGAACTGGCGGCGCGCTTCATCAACGACCGCCATCTGCCCGACAAGGCGATCGACGTCATCGATGAAGCGGGCGCGGCGCAACGCATCCTGCCGAAGTCGAAGCAGAAGAAAACCATCGGCAAGGCGGAGATCGAGGACATCATCGCCAAGATCGCCCGTATTCCGCCGCAAACGGTCAACCAGGACGACCGCAGCAAGCTGCAAACCATCGACCGCGACCTGCGCAACGTGGTGTTCGGGCAAGACCCGGCCATCGATGCGCTGGCCTCGGCCATCAAGATGGCGCGCGCTGGCCTCGGCAAGACGGACAAGCCGATCGGTTCCTTCCTGTTCTCCGGTCCTACCGGCGTCGGCAAGACCGAGGTGGCCAAGCAACTGGCGTTTATCCTCGGTATCGAGCTGATCCGTTTCGACATGTCGGAATACATGGAGCGTCATGCCGTCAGCCGCCTGATCGGCGCGCCACCGGGCTATGTCGGTTTCGACCAGGGCGGTCTGCTGACCGAAGCGATCACCAAGAAGCCGCACGCGGTGTTGCTGCTCGATGAAATTGAAAAAGCCCATCCGGACATTTTCAATATCCTGCTGCAAGTGATGGACCATGGCACCTTGACGGACAACAACGGTCGCAAGGCCGACTTCCGCAATGTGATCATTATCATGACCACCAATGCGGGCGCGGAGAGTTTGCAGAAGGCCTCGATCGGCTTCACGAATTCCAAGCAGGCAGGCGACGAGATGGCCGACATCAAGCGCATGTTCACGCCGGAGTTCCGCAACCGTATCGATGCCACTATCAGCTTCCGCGCGCTGGACCAGGAAATCATCCTGCGCGTGGTCGACAAGTTCCTGATGCAGCTGGAAGAGCAGTTGCACGAGAAAAAAGTCGAAGCCGTGTTTACCGAGAAGCTGCGTGCCTTCCTGGGCAAGAAAGGGTTCGATCCGCTGATGGGCGCGCGGCCGATGTCGCGGTTGATCCAGGACATGATCCGCAAGGCGCTGGCCGACGAACTGCTGTTCGGCCGCCTGGTGTCTGGCGGCAAGGTCACGGTCGACCTCGACGACAAGGACCAGGTCCTGCTGGAATTCCCGGAACCGCCTGATGCGGCGCCGACGGCAGCACCGGAAACGGTTGAAGTCGAATAGGTCCCTGGCACTTCAAAAAACCCGCCCACGCAAATGGGCGGGTTTTTTTACGTCCTTGCGCGGGTTTTTTTACGTTCATATGGGCAATAAAGAAGGTTTTCTTCGGAGCGCTTTATGCCAGAATTGCTGTCCGGTATCGACACGATGTCCATGCCGCCTGACCGTTCTCTGGATGCTTACATGAAAATCTCTCATCGTCTCTCCTTGCTGTTGTTGTCGGCCGGCCTGCTGGGCAGCGCCGCTGCCCAAGCCGCCACCAGTTATTTCCGTTTCCCTGCCGTGCGCGGCGACACCGTGGTCTTCACCGCCGAAGGCGACTTGTGGAAAAGCAGCGTGCAGGGCGGCCCCGCCCAGCGCCTGACCACCCATCCCGGCTATGAAACCAATGCGGCGATCTCGCGCGACGGCCAGTGGCTGGCGTTTTCGGCCTCGTATGAAGGGGCGCAGGACGCCTATGTGATGCCGCTGGCGGGCGGCTTGCCGCGCCGCATCTCGTATGACAATGGCGGCGTGCTGGTGCTGGGCTGGACGGCGCAGGGCGAAGTGCTGATCAGCACGCAAAATACCGATGGCCCCGCCTCGCGGCGCATCGTCGCCGCCATCGATCCCGTCAAGCTCACGCGGCGCGTGTTCCCGGTCGCCGACGCCAACGACGCCGTGCTCGACGATGCGGGCAAGACGCTGTTCTTCACGCGCTTCGGTCTCGCCATGACCAACGACAATGTGCGCAACTACCGCGGTGGCGCGCATGCCCAGCTGTGGCGCTATGAGCTGGACGGCAAGAACGAGGCGGTGCCCCTGCATGCGGACGCCGCTGTACGTGACGGCAACAACAAGCGCCCCATGTGGTGGCAGGGCAGGGTCTATTACATCAGCGACGAGAGCGGCAGCGACAATCTGTGGAGCATGCTGCCGGACGGCTCGGACCGCCGCGCGATCACCGGCCACACGCAGTGGGACGTGCGCAATGCCTCGCTGGGCGACGGCAAGATCGTGTATCAGCTGGGCGCGGACTTGCAGGTGCTGGATCTGGCGGCGGGCACGGACTCGCCGCCATTGCCGATCAGCCTGGTCTCGGACTTCGACCAGCAGCGCGCGCGCCAGGTGCGTTCGCCATTGGATACGCTGTCGAATGTGCAGCTGTCCGGCAAGGATGAGCGGATTATCCTCACCGCGCGCGGACGGGTCAGCATCGCCGGCACCGGCAGCCAGCGCCGGGTCGATATCGCGATTCCCGAAGGCGCCCGCGCGCGCGACGCCGTCTTCAGCAGCGATGAAAAATTCGTCTACGCCATCGTCGACACCAGCGGCGAAAACGAGATCTGGCGCTATGCGGCCGACGGTTCCGGTCCCGGCGAACGCCTGACCACCGCGGGCGACAGCCACCGCTGGAAACTGTATCCGTCGCCGGACGGGCGCTATCTGGCGCACAGCGACAAGAAGGGCCGCTTCTGGTTGCTGGACCTGGCGACCAAGGCCAATCAGTTGATCGACGACGCGGGCAAGGCCGGCGTCGACAAGCACGACGAGGTGCAATGGTCGCCCGACAGCCGCAACCTGGCGCTGGTGCGGGTGGCCAGCAACGAGCAGCGCGAACAGATCGGCCTGTACAACCTGGCCAGCAAGGAATTGCATTTCGTTACCAGTGACCGCTATACCTCGGGCTCGCCCATGTTTTCGCCCGATGGCCGCTGGCTGTATTTTCTGTCGGCGCGCAATTTCCAGCTGGCCAATGGCTCGCCCTGGGGTGACCGCAACATGGGGCCCGTGTTCGACAAGCGGGTCGGCGTGTATGCGCTGGCGCTGCAGCCAGGCAACCGTTTTCCTTTCCAGCCCGACGATGAGCTGAGCCGTCCCGGCGTGAAGCCAGCGGAAACGGACGATGAAAAGGCGGCCGAACTGGCGGCCGAAAAGGCGCTGGAAAAAGCGGGTGGCAAGCCGGCCGTGAAAAAGGCGCCGGCCAGCTTGCCGGCGATTATTACCAATGGCCTGGCGGCGCGGCTGTACGAAGTGCCGCTGGCGGCCGGCAACTACACGGCGCTGGCGGTGGACGACAAGCGCCTGTATTTCCTGGACCGCGACGGCGCGGACAACAAGGCCAGCCTGAAGACCTTGGCGATCGGCAACACCGGTTCCAAGCCCGAACTGCTGGTGGCAAATGTGCGCGAGTTCGACCTGGCGCAGGACAAGAAACATCTGTACTACCGTACTGCGGCGGAGACCGGACCCGGCGAGATGCTGGTGATCGAGGCGGGCGCCAAGCTGCCGACCGACCTGACGAAAGCCAAGGTGAAGGTCGACGACTGGACCTTTGTGTCGAATCCGCGCCTGGAATGGAAGCAGATGTTCAACGACGCCTGGCGTCTGCACCGCGACTTTTTGTACGACGCCAGGATGCGCGGCGTCGACTGGACGGCCGCACGCAACAAATATGCGCCGCTGGTCGAGCGCGTGACCGACCGCGCCGAACTCAACGACCTGCTGGGCATGATGGTGGCCGAAGTGGGCGCCCTGCATTCGCAGATCCGCCCCGGCGAATTGCGCCGCACGGAACAGGAAGGCGCGCCGGCCGGCCTGGGCGCCGTCCTCGCGCGCGGCAAGGACGGCTATGTGGTCGAGCATATCTACCGCAGCGAACCGGAACTGCCGTCCGAGCGCGCGCCACTGTCGCGCCCGGACGTGGACGTCAGGGAAGGCGACGTGATCACCGCCGTCAATGGCAAGCCGGCCCTGGGGGCGCGCGATATCAGCGACCTGCTGCTGAACCAGGCCGGCAAGCAGGTGTTGCTGCAGGTGAAACGGGGTGGCTCCGCGCCACGCGCCGTGATCGTCACGCCGGTCGACATGGCGAAACAGACGGCGCTGCGCTACGGCGACTGGGAGCTGAGCCGCGCCGAACAGGTGGCGGCCAGCTCGCAAGGGCGCATCGGCTATCTGCATTTGCGCGCCATGGGCGCGCGCGATATCGCCTCGTTCGCGCGCGATTTTTATGCCAATATCAACCGCGACGGCCTGATCATCGACGTGCGCCGCAATAACGGCGGCAATATCGACAGCTGGATCATCGAAAAGCTGCTGCGCAAGGCCTGGGCCTTCTGGGCGCCGCCCGGCGTGCAGCCGTCGTCGAACATGCAGAACACCTTCCGTGGCCATCTGGTGGTGCTGGTCGACGAGCTGACCTATTCCGACGGCGAGACTTTTGCCGCCGGCATCAAGGCATTGAAACTGGCGCCGCTGGTGGGCAAGCGCACGGCCGGCGCCGGCGTCTGGCTCAGCGACAATACCCGATTGCTGGACAACGGCATGGCGCGCGTGGCGGAAAACGGCCAGTTCGGCCCGGACGGCCAGTGGCTGATCGAAGGCGTGGGTGTGGTGCCCGATGTGGAGGTGGAAAACCCGCCGCACGCCACCTTCAACGGCGCCGACCGCCAGCTGGAAGTGGCTTTGGAGATGCTGGCCAGGAAGCTGAAAGAGCAGCCGCTGCGCCAGTTCCAGGCGCAGCCGATACCGGCCCTGAAGCGCTAAAGGCTGGCGGCGGCGCGGAACTGCTGCGCGCGGCGGCGCGATACCTCGACTTGCGTGCCGTCGGCCAGCAGCAGTTCCAGGCCATCGGCCGCATTCGCCGTCACCTGTTTCACGTGCGCCAGGTTGACGATCTGGCGCCGGTTGGCGCGCAGGAACTGGGCCGGGTCCAGCCGTTCTTCGAGCTGGTTCAGCGAGCGCGGCATCAGTGGCTGTTGCGAGCCGAAATGCACGCGCGCGTAATTGCCTTCCGAGGTGAACAGCATGATGTCGGCCAGCGCCACGAACCAGCAGCGCTCGCCATCCTTGATAAAGATCTTGCGCGCTGCCGATGCCGGCAGCGCCTGAACTCGGGCACCGGCGCGCGCCAGTGCCGTGGCCAGGCGCTGCGCCTGCACCGGCTTTTGCAGGTAGTCGAGGGCGCTCACTTCAAACGCCTGCAGCGCGTACTGGTCGTAGGCGGTGCAGAAGATCACGTCGGGCGCGTGGTCGAGCGCGGCCAATAAATCAAAACCCGAGCCGCCCGGCATCTGCACGTCGAGCAGCAGCAAATCCGGTTGCAGCGCCGCGATCTGCGCCATCGCCTCCAAGGCGCTGGCCGCCTCGCCGGCGATCTCCACCGAGGGATGGGCTTGCAACAGGCGCCGCAATTCGGCGCGCGCCAGGCGTTCGTCGTCGACCAGCAGGACGCGCAAGCGGCTCATGGCTGCGGCAACAGCAGCACGGCATGCACGGCGCCGTCGCGTTCATCGAGCGACAGCGTGGCCGCAGGGCCCAGCGCCAGATGCAGGCGCTGGCGCACGTTGGCCAGCCCGGTACGAGGCGAACCCGATGGCGCGCGCAGCACTCCCGTGTTGCTCACCGTGATGATGACGCCGTCATGGTGGCGCCTGGCGCTGATGGCGATCTCGCTGCCATGCAAACACGGTTCGACGCCATGCTTGACGGCGTTTTCCACCAGCGTCTGCAATGCCATCGGCGGGATGCGCACGGCGGCGAGTCCCGCCTCAAACGCCAGGGTCACGCGCAGCCGCGCTTCGAAGCGGATCGCCTCGATCGCCAGGTAGGTTTGCACCGCCTGCCATTCGTCGGCCAGCGGCACGGTGTCGTGCCGGTTCGATTGCAGCGTGTAGCGCATCAGCGCGGCCAGCTGGTCGACCATGCCGGCGGCCGCTGCCTGGTTTTCAAACACCAGCGCGCGCACGCTGTTGAGGCTATTGAAAAAGAAATGCGGGTTGACCTGGGCCTGCAGCGCGCGCAGCTCGGCGTCCTTGGCCAGCACTTCCAGGCGCAGCGCTTCGGCTTCGAAGCGGCTGGCGCGGCGCAGCGACTGCACCATCGAATACAGCACGGTCCAGACCAGGAAGGTCGTGAACCAGGAAATCAGCGCCGACGGCAGCCAGTTCAGGCTGGTGACCGGGCCGAACGGCTGCAGCACCACGTAACCCAGTCCCGCCAGCGCGCACTGCGCCAGCGCCAGCGGCATCAGGGCGGGCAGCACATACTGCCAGGCGAAGCGGCCGTGGATCCAGCCGCGCCGTTGCAGCACGCGGCGCCAGGCCATCGACAGCAGCAGCCCGCTGGCGGCGCCCCACCAGCAGACACCGAGGATGGCCCAGCTCAGAGGCGCGCGGCTCAGGCTCAGCAAACTCAGCATTGCAGCGATGTTCCAGCCCGCCAGCTGGAAGATCCAGTACCAGTTCAAGCGGGCGAGCAGGGGCGGCGAATGTTTCATGCAAAGGGCAGGCGGCTCAGTTCAGGAATTGTTCGATCTGGCCATGCAGCCAGTCGGGATCATCGTACATGATGAAGTGGCGCGCCGCATCGCTCATGACGACCCGCACGCCCGGCAGCTGCTGGTACTGGCTGCGGAACACGGCTTCGGTGGCGGCGCGCGGCGCATAATCCTTGTAGGCGATCCAGGTGCCCAGCACCAGCGTGGGCGAGGCGATCCGCGCCACGTCCTGGCGCAAATCCGTGCCGATCAGGGTGGCCATCGTGTCGATCACCGTGTTCCTGTCCGAGCGCGCGCCCCAGTCCAGGATGCGCGCCACGTCGTCCGGCTTGCCGGCCATGCTGGCGACCGAACGGCGCTGGCCTTCGGCAAAGCCGGCGCCATCCTGCGCGCGCATGGCGCTGCGCATCTGCGCAGCCATGCCTTGCAGCTGTTCCGGCGTGATGCTTGGCAACTGGGCCGCGCCCAGCGCCGGCAGCGAGTCGACGATGATCAGTTTCCCCGCCTGCCGCGGATGGCCGATGGCCAGTTTGAGCGCCAGGAAGCCGCCCAGGCTGTGGCCGATAATGGCCGGCTTTCCCAGTTGATGATCGCGGATATAGGCCGCCAGCTGCGTTTCGGCCTGCGCCAGCAAATCTCCTTCGATCTTCGGCACACCGGCAAAACCGGCCAGCGTCAGGACATGGCACTGGCGCTGCGGGCGAGCGTCGCCGCACAGGCGCGCGACCGTGGCTTGCCACACCTCGCCGGAGGAGGCCAGGCCGGGAATCAGGATCACGGGCGCGCCCTGGCCGGTGACGGCGACCTGGAAGGCCGTGCGGGCGGATACGGGCGCAGCCTGGGCGGCGCAGGCGATGGCCAGGGTGGTGAAAAAGGCGGCGCAGCGGCGCAGCAGGAAGAGGGTCATGGCAGGCTCCGGGTAAGTGATCGACAGGCCGATCTTGGCGAAGCGCGCTGCGCTTGGCTACTGCCAGGTGATGAGTGGCGATACCGCGGGATGAACGGCGCCGCCGCCCTCAGATCCACTCCTCCTGGTCTACGCCATCGTCGGCATGGTAGCTCAGGTATTGCACCATTCTTGGCACGTCGCCGAGGTTGGGCGTGGCGCAATGGGGCAGGGCCTGGTGCCAGATGATGAAGTCGCCGGCCTGGCCCGGCACTGCCACCGGCCGCAGCTGCTGCAGCGCCCACTCGCGCGGATTGTGGCCGGGCGGTACCGTCGCCAGCCAGTCGCCGATGCGGTGCTGGAAGCCCGGCACGCAGTGAAACGCGCCATGGCTGGCGGCGCAGTCGCCCAGGTACAGCAGGCCTTGCAGCTTGAACGGGATCGGCAAGGCCAGGCTGGTATCCCAGTGCAGCGGGCTGCCCGTGAAGCAGGTGTCCGCGGCTTGCGGCGGATTGAAGCTGACCTTGTCGATGGTCGGATAAATCGCCTCGCTGCGATACAGTTGCTGGTAGGCGCGCCGGATGCGCGGCTGGTGGCGGATGGTTTCCAGCGCCGGATGGTCGGAAAACTGCAGCATGAAGCCCACCTTGCCCGGGTGCGCCCGGTACCAGGACGCGCGGTCATCGAGGCTGGCGCCCAGGTAGTCCCAGATCGCGGCCTGCGCCGCCGCGCATTGGGTTTTTGGCACGGCGCCGCGCAGCACCACGTAGCCGTTGCGCTCCCAGAATTGCAGCTCATCGAAGGACAGCACGTCGTCGACGATGTCAAACGCGTGGGCCGGCCGCGCGCGCGTGCGCACCGTGGTCCAGGCCAGGAATGCGTCCAGCGATGGCCGCTGGTGGAACAGGAACTGCAGCGCATCGTCCATGAAGATGCCGCGCGCGTACAGCGCCCTGACTTCCTGCTGATGCCGCGCCGGCGTGGCGGCGCCCTTGTCACCGGCCGGGCCGGCGCTGCGCTGCCACAGGCTGCGCAGCAATGGCATGTCATCCATCATGGCGTCTCCATCACGACGCGCGCAGCCGGCGCCACAAGGTGGTGCGGCTGATGCCCAGGTGTTGCGCGGCCGCGTCGCGCCGGCCGCCGAAGCGGGCCAGCACTTCGGCCGCGCTTTCTTCGCGCGCGGACAGCGTCGCCGCCGGCAAGGAAGGGGATTGCGGCACGCTGTCGCCGCTCGCGCCCAACTCCGGCGCCACGGCCAGCATAAAGGCCGGTGTCAGCGCCTGCAGCGGTTCGGCCGCCAGGAACAGGGCCAGCCGTTCGGCCAGGTTGCGCAGTTCGCGCACATTGCCGGGCCAGCCGTAGCGGCGCAGCAGCGGCGCGCAGGCCAGCAGCTCGGCATGCAGGTTCGGCTGCGGGCGCGCGCCCAGCGCGGCCAGCGCGGTTTTCAGCGACCACTCCATCAGGCCGGCGATGTCGCCCGCGCGCTCGCGCAGCGCCGGCAGCTGCAGACGCAGCACGGCCAGGCGGTAGAACAGGTCGGCCCGGAAGCGTCCTTCGCGGATGCGCTGCTCCAGGTCGCAGTGGGTGGCGCTGATGATGCGCACGTGAATCGGGATCGGCCGCGTGCCGCCGACGCGCACCACTTCGCGCTCTTCCAGCACGCGCAGCAAGCGCGTTTGCAAAGGCAGGGGCATTTCGCCGATTTCATCCAGGAACAGGGTGCCGTGGTTGGCCGCCTCGAACAGGCCCGCGTGGCCGCCGCGGCGCGCGCCCGTAAACGCGCCGTCCTCGTGGCCGAACAGTTCCGATTCCAGCAGGGATTCGGCGATGGCGCCGCAATTGATGGCGACAAACGGCCGGTTGACGCCCAGGTTGCGCGGGCTTTCGCGGTGGATCGCCTGCGCCACCAGTTCCTTGCCGGTGCCCGTCTCGCCCTGGATCAGCACCGTCGCCGGCGATTTGCCGAACAGGACCACCGACTGGCGCAACGCTTCCATCGTGTCGGACTCGCCGCGCAAATCGTGCAGGCCATGGCGCGCGCGCTGCACTTCGCCGGCGGGCGCGCGCTTGCCGCGGTTCGCTTCGAGCTGGGTCAGGCGCGCCAGTTCCAGCGCATCGTCGAAGGCGCGCCGGATCGCCGTGGCCGAATACACGAACACGGCCGCCAGCCCGGCCTCTTCGGCCAGGTCGGTCACCAGGCCGGCGCCGACGATGGCTTTCACACCGGCCGCCTTGAGTTCATTGATCTGCGCGCGCGCGTCTTCTTCGGTGGCATAGCTGCGCTGCGCGATGCGAAAGCCGAAGGTGGATGCGAATTCGGCCAGTTCCGGCATCGTATCCTGGTAGGTCACCACGCCGATCTGCGGCGAGATGCGGCGCGCGCGCGCCAGCGCCTGCATCACGTCGTAGCCGCTGGCCTTGGCGATAATCACCGGCACCGACAGCCGGCCTTTCAGATAGGCGCCGTTCGAGCCGGCCGCGATCACGGCGTCGCAGCGTTCGACGGCCATGCGTTCGCGGATATGGCGCACGGCGTCGTCAAAGCCCAGGTTGATCGGCTCGATGGTGGCCAGGTGGTCGTATTCGAGGGTGATGTCGCGGAACAGGTCGAACAGGCGCGAGACCGAGACGGTCCAGATGACGGGCTTGTCGCGGTGGTCCAGCATGGGCAGGGAAGGGCGGCGCATGGGGCCGATTGTAAAGCATTTGCTTCGCTGCCTGACGGTGAAACAGGCAAGTGGTCTGTTGTATCGCCGGCACGCGCCATGGCTTGCGCGTCCCGCTCTGGCGTCAGTTGGAAAAATCCGGCGAAACTGGTTTATGATCTGTCAGCATCTTGTTGCCTGAATGCATACGTTTTCCGTCTTTTCAACCTTGTGGTGTCCATGAACCGCGTTCCGACCAGTCCTGATTTCATTGCCGATGCCTTGCAGCTGATTGCCTTGCCCGCCTGCGCCTGCGACGCCTGCGGCATGGTGGTGGCCGCCAATGACGCGCTGGCGCGCATGCTGGGCATGGATGTGTCGGGGCGGCTGCTGGCCGATTGTTTCAGCGACGCGTACCGCGCGTCCAGCACCAGCATGCTGCGCGCCGCGCTGGGGCCAAACGGGCGCGAGCGCGAATGGGACAGCTGCCTGCAGGGCGTCGATGCGCATATCGCGGTGCAGGTCTGGGCCAGGCCTTTGCTGCCGGCCGATGGCGCCGGCCTGGCTGGCGCCACCCTGGTGTTTGCCGACATCAGCGTGCAGCAGCGCGACCAGCAGGCGCTGCGCAAATCGCTGCTGGAACAGCAGGCCATCCTGGAAAGCGCGGCCGTCGGCATCCTGTTTTCACGCGATGGCGTGATCGAGGAATGCAATAGCCGCGCCGCCGAAATGCTCGGCTATGCGCGCCACCAGCTGACCGGCATGGCCGGCGTGGCGCTGTACCGCTCGCAGGAAGATTACGAGGCGCTGGGCCGCGAGGCCGGCCCGCTGCTGTCGATCGGCCGCTCCTTCAGCACCGAGCTGCAATTGCGGCGCCTTGACGGCAGCCTGTTCTGGAGCCGGCTGCACGGGCGCGCCGTCGATCCGCTCAATACGCAGGACGGCACGGTGTGGATCGTCGAGGACATCAGCGACCACCGGCGCGATGAAGACCAGCTGCGCCGGGCCATGGTGGAACAGCAGGCCATCCTCGACAACGCGTCGGTCGGCATCCTGTTTTCGCGTTCGCGCCAGGTCTTGCGCTGCAATCCGCGCTTTGCCGAGATGTTCGGCTATGCGCAGCAGGAGATGACGGGCATGCCGGCCGCCGCGCTGTTCCCCTCGCCCGAGGCGTATGCCGAATTTGGCGCGCTGGCCACGCCGCTGCTGGGGCAGGGCCTGCCGTACGAGCAGGAAGAGACGCAGTTCCGGCGCCGCGACGGCAGCCTGTTCTGGTGCCGCATCCGCGCCAAGGCGGTCGACCAGGAACGCAGCGAGCAGGGCACGATCTGGATACTGGAAGACGTCAGCGCCAGCCGCCAGACGCAGATGGAAGTGGCGGCCATCATGACCAATGCCTCGGTCAGCATCCTGTTTACCAAGAACCGGCTGATCACGCGCTACAACCTGGGCTTTGCCGAAATGTTCGGCTACAAGGGCGACGAGGCGCTGGGCCTGCCGGGACGGGCGCTGTACCTGTCGCAGGACGCCTACGACAGGCTGGGGGCGGCCGCCTTTCCCTTCCTGTCGGTGGGCAAGCCGTTCCAGACCGAAGTGGAAATGCAGCGCAAGGACGGCAGTACCTTGTGGGGCCAGCTGATCGCCTATGTCGTCAATCCGGACGATGCGGCGGCCGGCACCATCTGGATCATCGAAGACCGCACGGAAGCGAAGCGCGCCGAAGAGTCCCTGCGCAATGCGCTGCTGGAAAACCAGGCCATCCTCGACAGCGCCGTGCTGGGGATTTCGGTGATCGAAAACGGCTACAACCTGCATGCCAACAGCAAGATGGAAGAGCTGTTCGGCTATGGTCCCGGGCAGATCAACGGCCTGTCGGTGCAGGCGCTGTACCCGGACCTGGCGTCGTGGAAGGCGGCGCGCGGCGAGACGGCGCGCGACTTCGAGGCCGGCCGCGTGCACATGTCGGAATACCAGCTGGTGCGCAAGGACGGCAGCCGCTTCTGGGCGCGCCTGTCAGGACGCCCGTTCGACCTGGCGCATGCGCATGGCCGCTCGGTGTGGCTGGTCGACGACGTGACGGCGCGCCGCGAGGCGGCCGAAGCGGTGCTGCGCGCGCGCGACGAACTGGAATTGCGGGTGCGGGAGCGCACCGCCGAACTGGCCGGCGCCAACGCCCTGCTGCAGGGCGAGATCGCCGAGCGGCGCCAGGCCGAGGCGCGCGTGCACCACATGGCCTACCACGACAGCCTGACCGGCCTGCCGAACCGCGCGCTGCTGGCCGACCGCCTGGAGCGCGCCATGCTGGCCTCGCAGCGCTCGGGCCGCAAGCTGGCCGTGATGTTCATCGACCTGGACCGCTTCAAGAACATCAACGATTCGCTGGGCCACATGACGGGCGATATTCTGCTCAAGGACGTGGCGGCCCGGCTGTGCCGCGCGGTGCGCGCCAGCGACACGGTGGCGCGCCTGGGCGGCGATGAGTTCGTGGTGCTGGTGCCGGGCATCCGCGGCGCCGAAGAAGCGGCCACGGTGGCCGCCAAGATCATCGAGTCGCTGACGCCGGCGTTTCCGCTCGAGGGCCACGTGCTGCACATCACGCCGTCGATCGGCATCTGCCTGTATCCGGACGACGGCGCCGATGTCGACGCGCTGATGCGCCATGCCGACGCGGCCATGTATCACGCCAAGGCCAATGGCCGCAACAACTACCAGTTCTTCACGCAGAAGATGAACCAGGCGGCGGCGATCCACTTCGACCTGGAAAGCAGCCTGCGCACGGCGCTGGCGCAGGACCAGTTCGAGCTGTATTACCAGCCGGTGATCGATATCGCCACGCGTACCCTGCATGGCATGGAGGTGCTGCTGCGCTGGCGCCGGCCCGGCCATGGCCTGGTGATGCCGGACCGTTTCATTCCCATCCTGGAGGAGAACGGCATGATCGTGCCGGTCGGCGAATGGGTGATGCGCAAGGCCTGCGAACAGAGCATGGACTGGCTGCGCCAGGGCTTGCAGCCGGTGCCGCTGGCGGTCAACCTGTCGCCGCGCCAGTTCATGCATGCGGGCCTGGTGGCGTCGATCGCCGCCACCATCGAGGAAAGCGGCATCGCGCCCGGTCTGCTGGAGTTTGAAATCACCGAGACGGCGCTGATGCAGCAGGGCGAGCAGACCCTGGAGATCCTGCGCCAGATCAACGCCATGGGCTTGCGCCTGTCGATCGACGACTTTGGCACCGGTTACTCCAGCCTGGCCTACCTGAAGCGCTTTCCCGTCAAGAAGATCAAGATCGACCGCGCCTTCATCAAGGACCTGGAAACCAGCGCGGAAGACCGCGCCATCGTCTCGGCCATCATCGCGCTGGCCGACAGCCTGCAATTGTCGACCGTGGCCGAAGGGGTGGAGACGGAGCAGCAGTTCGCCCTGCTGCAGGACAAAGGCTGCCGCTATGCGCAGGGCTATCTGTTCTCGGCGCCGATGCCGGTGTCCAATGCCCAGGTACTGCTCGAACGAAGAACGAATTAATCGATGGTGGCGATCACCGGGGCGTGATCGGACGGCTGTTCCCACTTGCGGGGCACGCGGTCGATCACGCAGGCGCTGCAGCGGCCCGCCAGCGGCGCCGACAGCAGGATATGGTCGATGCGCAGGCCCTTGTTCAGGCGGAAGC
The DNA here is from genome assembly GCF_049896105.1 of Janthinobacterium sp. PSPC3-1. NCBI lineage: Bacteria > Pseudomonadati > Pseudomonadota > Betaproteobacteria > Burkholderiales > Oxalobacteraceae > Janthinobacterium > Janthinobacterium sp. PSPC3-1. The sequence goes on from NZ_JAFCTQ010000006.1 coordinate 169,877, forward strand.
CCAGCTGGCGGTAGTCCCACCAGCTGAAGGTTTTTTCGGCCTGCTCGAACAGGCGGAAGGAATCGACCAGGCCGAGGTCGAACAGGCGCTGCAGCGCGGCGCGTTCCTTGTCGGACACCAGCACCTGGCCGGCCCAGGCGACCGGGTCGTGCACGTCGCGGTCGTCCGGCGCGATATTGTAGTCGCCCACCACCGCCAGTTGCGGATGCGCGGCCGCTTCGTCGGCCAGCCAGTCATGCAGGGCGGCCAGCCAGCCCAGCTTGTATTCATACTTGTCCGAATCGACGCTCTGGCCGTTCGGCACATAGGCGCACACCACGCGCACGCCGCCGATGGTGGCGGCCAGGATGCGCTGCTGCGCGTCTTCGTAGCGGGGATTGTTCCTGACCACGTCCTCGATCGGCAGCTTGGACAGGATGGCCACGCCGTTATAGGTTTTCTGGCCGCTGAAGACCACCTGGTAGCCGGCCGCCGCGATCTCGGCGGCAGGGAATTTGTCGTCGGTCAGCTTGGTTTCTTGCAGGCACAAGATGTCGACCGGATTGTCGGCCAGCCACTGCAGCACTTGCGGCAGGCGCACTTTCAGCGAGTTGACGTTCCAGGTGGCTAATTTCATTTTTGACCTTATATTTAGTAATAATGCGGGTTTCAAGGGTGATAAATATTAAATATTGTGACTGGCTACAAATCTAGCTACAAATTTGAGGTGCGCCACAATGAACCCTGTTTCAGCCGCATGATACACGCGTTATTTAGCCGGCCTCACCGCCGCCACCACGCGCTCCACGCTGGCTGCGGTGATTCTGGTGGCGCCGACACCCACCTTGACCAGATCGAGATCGCCGCGATGGACCATGCGGTAGACAGTCGCCCGGCAGATTTCAAGCTTTGCCATCACAGTTGTTACTTTATACAGTAGTTGGTCCATTATTCGATTCCTTGTTGTTGCGGGTGTGGTGCTGGTGATTTCATTACTTTGATCAGGTCGAGCTGGCGCGGGTCGCTTTTGTCCAGCACGTAGATGTAGGTCATGCCGGCCGGCGAGCGGTCGTCGCAGTCCGGCTGGTCATTGGCCATGGCCAGCGCCGCAGCGGTAAAGCACACGCCCACGGAACGCTCGAACAGGCAGCCCTCGCAGCTGGGCGCTGCCGCCTCCTGGGCCTTGTAGCGCACGGCGGCCGGGTTGACCGGCTCGTCACGCTCGCCGCGCCATTTGTCGCTGGTGATGCATTTCGTCATGCGGCCCTCGCAAAGTGTTGTTCGTGTTGAAAGTTGGCGGCCACCAAGGCTCGCGCCAGCGGCGGGCAAACGCTGTTGCCGATCATGCGCACCTGCGCTTCCTTCGACAGTTTTTTGCCGTTATGCACCAGATCGAGAATGTAGGTCTCCGGGAAGCCCTGGGCGCGCGCCAGCTCGCGGGGCGTCAGCATGCGCATGCCGATGTCGACGATGGCGTAGTCTTCGCCGCGGATGGTCACCAGCCCGATGCGATCCTTGGTGGGGATGGTGTGCATCGGATCGGTCAGCGACTGATCCTGGCCACCTTCGCTGTAATACTTGATCAGGAAGGCGCGGACCTCGGCCACGTGGCCGCCGCCAGCCGTCAGCGTTGGGATGGGCTGCAGCACTTCCTGGCCGAACTGATTGTTTCGCAGCTTGACGATGGTGCTGGCCACAACGGAATGGTGATCCGATGTGGTGACCGTGCCGAACGGCACCGTCACCGCCGTGCCGACGACGCCGCTGTAGTGCTTTGCCAGCATCGCACTCACCAAAGCGAAGTGGCCACCCTTGATTTCGGCGCATTGCGTGCGGAGTGGTTCGGCCGCGCTAAAGTTGCGCTGGGTCGATCCGTTGGCATGCTCCGTCAGGAACGGCGCTCCGCCGGACGGCACGATAAAAGGGTCTTCGGCATTGACGATATACTTCATCACACCCTTGGCCACGCGCGCCAGCGTCTTGTCGGCCAGCGGTTTCTTGCGCGTGAAAATGCTTGGGCAAGGGATGGACCAGTCGATGCAATCAGCGGCCGTCAGCCATGGCTTCAGGCCTGACTGGGCGAAGCCCTTCAGCTTCGGATTGCCATGCGTCGGCACCGGCCAGCGAATGGCCAGGCCGTCGCGGCGCGCGAACACAAACAGGCGTTTGCGGATAGTCGGGGTGCCGAAGTCGCAGGCGCGCAGGATTTTGTACTCGACCTTGTAGCCAAGACCGCGATACAGGCACTCCATCGGGAAGTCGGCGCCCAGCGCCTCGTAAATTTCCGGTACGTCCGGATGATCGGCGGCGAGGCCTGTCGACAGCGCATCGATAAATGCCGCAAAGGTGCGGCCCTTTGCGCTGGCGATCGGGTTCCCCTCGTCGTCAAGTGGCCCCCAGTCGAGAAACTCCTCGACGTTTTCCAGTGCGATGCAGCGGGGCATCTGGAATGCGCCCCATTTGAGCGTTACCCAGGCCAGGCCCCTGATTTTCTTTTCCCGCGGCTTACCGCCTTTGGCCTTGCTATGGTGCTTGCAGTCGGGGCTGAACCACGCCAAGCCGATAGGGCGATTGCCAGTGATAAAGCCTGGGTGCACCGCGTACACGTCCTCTTGATGGTGGGCTGTGTATGGGTGGTTGGCGGCATGCAGGGCCAGCGCCTCGCCGTTGTGGTTGATTGCGACGTCGACCGGGCGCCCAAACGCCTGCTCGATCCCTTCGGATGCCCCTCCGCCGCCGGCAAAGTTGTCGATCAGCAGCTCACTGCCGAGATCGAGTGGAATCGTGAAATTGTCGCGTTTCATGCAAACATCCTTCCTTGTATTGCTTCCCGACTGAGCGCGGCTGCGCAGCGCGGATTTAACCAGACGATTTCCTCGCGGATGGCCGTTCCGCGCCCGGCGGAGATGCGTGCCTTCGTCGTGTGGCAGATCCAGCCATTGAGACGGCCTCGATACAGCGGCGAGTCGTATCCACTGAGGACCACGAAACCTTCCAGCTCGAGCAGACCGTCGAGCAGCTCGACATGGTCGAGGTTCGTCAACTCATGGTTGTAGGTGCGCCGGCTGCCAGTCATCACCCGGGTCTCGTGCATGTATGGCGGATCGACAAAATGTAGCGTGCTCGAGGTGTCATGCTTCCTCATCACGTCAAGCGCCGGCCGGTTTTCAATCAGCACGCCAGACATTCGCTGTCCAGCTGCTGCGATCGACGCTGGATAGGTAGCCCACAGGTGCTGCGCGGTACCATACTCGCGTTTGGTGTCGATGCGGAACCCGGTGTGGCCCTTGGTGGCGCCGGCGCTGCCGAAGCCCATCTGCGCCCGGATGCATAGGCGCCGCGCTAGTTCGACCTGGTCGGCCGTCGGCATCCAGGCTTGCTCGAACTCGGCACGAGCGTATGGTGTGCATACCAGCGCGTCGATCAGCTGCTGGCGCAGCACCGGATCGCGCAGCACGGTGAAGAAATTCACCACTGCCGAATCGAGGTCGTTATACACCTCGGCATAGACCCTGGGCTTCTGTAGCAGAACTCCGGCCGCGCCGCCGAAGGGCTCGACGTAGCATGTGTGCTCAGGAAAGAACGACAGGATCCAGGGCGCAAGCCGGAACTTGGCGCCGTGGTAGCGCAGCGCGGGATTGATCACCGTCGTCATGGCGCGCTCCGGACACATGCGATGCAGCGGCCGTACTGGCGCAGCTGGCGCGCGGTGCTGGACTTGCCGCAGGCGCAGCGCTTGCGGATCAAAGAAAACACAGGCCCCTTTTTGTTGGCCAGGTGCTGGCGTTCAACGCGGGCCAGGTCGTACATCATGCCGCCGCCTTTTCATCACCGGTGATCCGGATCACCTTGTTCGGCGCACGATCCCAGCCACGCACTTCGTCGGAGGTGAATTTTCCGGCCTGCGACAGGTCGCTCGTGTAGCCCCGGCAGCCCGCCCGGTGGTACACGTTGCTCTCGGCGTGCCAAATGGCGAACAGCGGCGGATTGCCTGGGAAGAGAATGTCGCGCAGCACGGTCGCCCGCTCAAAGTCCATCGCCTTGATCGCCTTCGCCAGTTCACCTTCCAGCCGCCGGCGGCGCTGATCGCTGTTGCGCTTCACGCGCGGGTCGCCCGGGCATTCGGCATAGACTCCCGTGTGCCATGCATACGTTAGCCCGTAGCGGCCGGTGACGATTTGCCAGTTGCCGTTGAGGCTATAGAAGGCGGTACCGCAAATCACGCGGCCGGCGTGGTCGAATGCAAAGACCTTACTGCCGTTCTCCAGTGCCACACCATCAGCCGAGAAACCTTGCTCCTTGTTGCTGATATTGGCGCGATCGAGTGCCTGGACGTAGTGGCAGCATGTACGGCGGGCGTGCGCAGCAACCTCGATTGCTGTAGCCCCACCGATGCCCAACTTCGGGGCCGACGGCTTGAACTCGTAGTCGGTCAGCACATTCAGCAGGTAATCGCGGATGCGGCGGCGTGTGCGCTCCATTTCGATGCGCAGGAGGTAAGGCATGCGAGCTTCCTTGCCGAAGTCATAGCGGCCACCGTTGCTATTCTCGGGCGGCGTCACGTCCTGCCACATCTCGAATTTGATGCAGCGGCCGGACACGTCGAGCTCGCCCTTGAGGTCGCCCTTGCTGCAAGTGCGGTGCCCGAGCGCGATCGCCTTGTACTGATCAGCCTTGTCCCAAGGTCCTACGGTCCAGCCGATCCGGTGCAGGGTCTGCACGATGCGAGCGAAGACGTCGCGCTTGAACTGGCGCTCCCAGGCTTTTTCTGCCGGCCACCCTCCGGCGGCGCGCGCGGCCGAAATGCCATCTTCATAGATGCTCAGCGTGGCATCGCCGAAGGTGATGGTGCCTGCTCGATTGATACGTCCTATGGTCTTCATGCAGCACCTCGCATAGCAGTTTTCGACCGACGTACCACCAGCACCGGCATGGCGCCCGCCACGCCGCGGAAGTGCGGCGCGGCCACTTGGCCCTGCGGCGGCGGCTTGATGCCTAGCATGGCGTCGCGTGACGCGTCCTTGAGCTCGTACAGGATGCCGGACACGCGCACGTGGCCCTGGATGCCGCGCGCGAAGATCATGCGCAGGCGGTGCTCGATGCCAGCTTCTTCGATATCGAAGCCAGCGCGCTCGGCGATCTGGTAGAAGGTGCCGGGGCCGGCGATCAGCGCCTGCAGCAGGGCGTACGAGCGGCTATCTGGTTTTGGCAGGGGTAGGCGCTTCATGCGGCGCTCCCGACGTGAGTTTTATTTGCGATGGCTTTGATGTAGTGGTCCGCCTCCTGGTGGACAAACTGATCCGCAGGAACTGCTGCCAGCCAGCGGCGCACGATCTCGTCGCCAACGGCCTTTGCCAGCCTGCCTGCGTCCCGGTCGCCGTGAGGGGCAGGGTTGGCCTGCGCGACGCGCCATGCCGTGGCCAGATAGCTGTCGGTGACGTGCATCAGCGAGCGCGCATCGGTGTCGATCTCGATCACGATCCTATGCAGCATGGCCGCCTCCATTCGCGAGGTCGCCCACGGCGCCGCGCACGTCGCGCAGCTGCTCCAGATCGCCTTCGAGCCGACTGCGCGCGGTAATCAGGCAGTTGGCCCGGATGCGGTGCGCTTCCTCGATGCCGGTCAGGCGCTCGATCTCGGCGCAGGACGACATGGTGCCGGCGCCCCAGCCCAGGACCAGCACGGACAGCAGGATGATGGCGGCGGTCAGCGCTGGCTCGACCGAACCCAGGCTCGCGGCCAGGCTGCCGGTGATGGTGCCGATGATGGCCACGGCGATCACCAGGTAGAGGTTGAACTTGAATTTCATGCTGCACCGCCTTCGAGCGCGGCGCACGCGGCCTGGTAGTTGAATTTCGCCATGCGGATATCGGCCTGGGCGGCGCTCATACCCCAGTGTTTCAGGAACGTGGCGCGGATCTCGGCCAGCAGTTCGCAGTCGATCGGCCACAGTTCGGCGTCGAGCAGGGCGCCGTCGTTGGCGGCGAGGATGATGGGCGACTTGGCGGGCAGGGCGACGGGTGTATCAGCCCACACCTCGACCGGATCACGGCGCACGACGCGCGCCATGAATTCGCTGGAGGTGTGCGAATAGCCTTCGATGCCGCTGGAAAAGCTGTAGGCCAGCGCACGGCTGCCATCGGCACGATCGGCCGTCCAGTACGGGCCGGAGTAGATCTCGCTATCGAGCTCGCCGATCAGGTCCATCTCCGCACGCGTCGGCAGCGCGCCGCCACGGCCGGCGGCATAGGCTGCGGCGTCTTCCCATGTGGCGTTCTTGATGGCGCCGGCCATCAGGAACAGGTGGTAGTCGGCCTTGCCGTTCTTGCCGGCGACGAGGACCGGATACGAGTAGATGGGTAACGCGACGTGCGTGCTGGCAAGGGAGGTTGTTGGTGCTGCGCTGGCGGTGTGTGACATGGTTGCTCCACTTGGTATCGGCCCGGTTGAGCCGTCTCAAGTGAAACTTTAGCTTACTAAATATTTTGATGCAAGGAAAATTTTAGCAAACTAAATTTTTATGAATTTTCATCGCGCAAAAAAACCCGCTTGGTGCGGGCTGAAGGGGGAGGGGTTCGCTGTGGATGCGCAGATGACTACACTCTAGAAAACTCAGCTCCAAATTGCGGGGGCTCCTCGACAAAGTTATGGCGGTGACTGCAGAGCAGAACCGTCCCTCTGCCAACATATGGGGATGGGGGAAGGATAAATGCTTGATTGCGTGATCTTGCGACCGTTCGCCATAAGTACATCTCAACAGCCGGATTTGTTGCGCGCGGCTTAAGTGACTCAAAATAAATTTGAGCTGCCGGGAGAGATGAGAATACAAACTGCTCTATCTTAATCATTCCTTGGTTTGAATGCATTAGCACGACATGACTTTTTCCCTTGCTGTAAATTTTCAGCGTAGTCTTTTTCTGGTATTTCTTGCTATATCCGATATAATTTCTAGCATGTGGCTTAAGTAATTGAGTACTCCAATACCGAACCTCTATTAAGTAAAAATCTTGTTTTGGACGACCTGCATAATATGCAACAACAATGAGAATAACCAAAAGGAAGGCCATGCAAAATTTACCTCTTTAAGTTTTATTTTATGCAACCAAGAAAATTTCCATCGCGCAACTATACATCTGTGCCGCACCATGCCTTGAGGACTTGGCCAAACACCTCAAAATCCATTCCTGGCTTAATTGTCCAAGTTTCGTAATCTTTATTCTTGGATATCACACGAATTCCCTCGCCGGGTATTCTTTGCAGAATTTTAATAAAACCTTCGTCGCCTACCCGAAAAAAATAAGTCGCGTCGGAATCAACACTATTAATACCACGATCAATTATTAAAGGATCGCCCGGATTGTAAAGTGGCTGCATTGAATTTCCAAATCCGGTAACAATGCACAGATTTCCAGAGCCGCTATGACTTTTTATATTTTTTGCAACCCACTCTGGCGTGACGCGCCAACCTTGAATAGCGCCGGGCTGGTCGCGCAGCATTACACCATTGCCCATCCCCCCTCCGATATCCCTGTATTGTGGAATTTCGATAATATCAGAATTGTCTTCCTGATTACGGTCATTGGCATTTGGCAAGCCTTCAGGCATCTGTTGACGATATTTCGGCAACTTCCCTTCCACGATCCAGTCCAGACTGAAGCGTGTTCGAGCCAAGGCTTTTAGTGGCTTCGGACCAAGCTTAGTCTGACCGCTAAACCACTGCGTTACGAGACCATCCGACACGCCGCAAAAAACGGCGAAGTCCTTGCTCTTCGTGATTTTTAGTTCGGCCATCACTTCAGCCAGTCTTGTTGCAAGAGTATTCATATTTAGCAGTCTAAATTATTTTTGCTTTAACGTGCTTGTGCGAAATACTTTAGTACGCTAAAGTATCGGGATGGATACTCAAGAAATCATCACTCGCTTAGGCGGCACGGCCAAGGCGGCGGCCCTTTGTAACGTGACTCCCAGCGCAGTCTCGCAATGGATTCGCTCTGGAATTCCACGCGCGCGTTTGATGTTTTTGACTTTGGCCCGGCCTGATATTTTTGCCGCACCGCCTGTGCTGAATGGCCACCCCGGCCGCCAACCCCCATCCCCGACCAACATCCTGGACACCATCCCAGGCCACAGCATCGTGCTGCCCACCACCCCGAAAGCGACCCCATGAGCGACATCCCATCACACGCGCGCTGGCGCATGCTCCCCGTCCACCTGGTCGCCAAGCTGTTCGGCGTGCTGATCAAGGTGGAGGGTGGTCCCTATGCCGCTGGCGTCCTGGGCAAGTCACCCAAATTTCGTTGCGATGTATGTCGCCAGCAGGCCCGCAACAGCCGACAACAAGACGTAGCCAACTGGCCGCTGGAACCAGGGATATGCAGTTGGCGGCGGAACATCGCGCAGCCCGCCGGCATGTTTATTTGCATGGTTGCCGGCGGGCTGCTTGGCCACATCGCTTTGCACTACTGGGTTTAGATCCAACGCCAGCACATGTTTGTTGAGTACCCCGATAGCGTCGTTTTCGGCATCTGCCGCAGGAATACGTAGTCGATAGCAGGATTCAACCCGGTCAACTTTTGCCCGGAATGTATTTCTCACATCGGGGTAGTTGGCTAAAAGTGCATCGACCACATCGGCCCATTCCTGAAAGGCGGCCTTTGATGAAAACTGACTTTCGTCACTGCGCTTTAGTCTCATTTTTTTGAGTTCAGTGAGGATGTCGTGAATTTGCTCCGTAGATTCCATGGGAGTCGCCTTGTGCATAGTTGTTGTGTGGAAATAACAATTTTACACGCTGGCGGCTCCCGCCCATTTGCAGTACCCGTAGTTCCGATTCACTTTTACCAGGAAAAACCATGAGCACCACCCGCACCAAGCTGTTGAAGACCTACCTCGACCCCGATGAGGAAAAAACGATCTTGCAGGCCTGCGCCGCTGCCGGCGTCACGCGCAGCGACCAGGCCCGCACGACCCTGCTGCACTGGGCTCGACAGAACCAACATCATCGCGCGCCGATCGGCCACCGTGAAGGGCCCAGTGGCGGCAAGCGTAGGTCCCAGTTGCTGCCGTGCCGCCCGAGCTTCGGTGTGGTTCCCAAAATGCACATGCGGGTTTAACGGAGTAGAGGCCGATATGTACGAAATCAGACCAAGAAGCCGGCCAGTGCCGGTACCGAACGAGGAGGCAGCACATGGACGAAGCGACCAAGCTGACGCCGGAAGAGCACCTGATCCAGGCCGCCTGCGTATGGCGCCAGAGCGACCGCGCGCTGATGGCGCAACGCGGCCCGCCGGGCGACCCGGCCAGGCGCGGGGCCGGTAAGCGCAACCACCAGAATCTGGTGATCCTGCGCGGCGCGGCCGACGTATTGATGGCGAAGTCGGATAAGCCGCCATAGCAAGACAAAGCCAGCGACCCGCTGGCAACAGTTTCAAACGGGGCAGCGGCTGCGCAGCTGCGACATGGCGATTCCAGCCCGCCGGTCACGCCCCGTCCCCATTCACGGCTGGATGGAAGGCTGGACATGATTTTGAACAACGACGGTGAGGGGCGTGATGGCTGATTCATTGCCTGCACCACTATCACCACCTGATTGCGACCTGCGCGAATTCCCGTTCATGCCGATCTATATACAGCGCCTGTTCAATTCGGAGTTTCACGCGCGCGTCAGCGACGCGGCGTGGCGCGCTGGTGTGACGTTATGGCTCAAGAGCTTTCACCAGGTGCCGTCGGGATCATTGCCCGACGACGATATCTCGCTGACGCGCTTGGCCGAACTGGCGAAGGACGTCAAGGGCTTCCGCAAGATCAAGGAACAGGCGCTATACGGCTGGGTGAAATGTTCCGATGGCCGGTTTTACCATCCCGTGGTGGCCGCCGCTGCTGCCGAGGCGCTGGCCGGCAAGAAGGCGCAGCGCGCCAAGACGGCCAAGGCGCGGCTTGGTGCGCTGCTTTCCCGTCTGTCCAAGTCGAGTGACATGCTTGACATTGCTGGTATGGAAACGAGCATACAGACTGTGCTGCAAGAACTGTCTCAACATCTGTCACAGAAGGAATTGCAGTCTGTCACAGAGTCCACCACAGAGTCTGTCGCTGAATCCAAGAGAAAGAGAGAGGGAAAAGGAAAGGGAGAGGGACAGGGACAGGGAATATATTCCGTACCTGGCGGTACGGGCGTTCCGCCGGCCAAGTCGCCCACCGACATGACCAAGGATGAAATCTGGTCGGTCGGCAAGTCGCTGCTGATCAATGCCGGCATGCCCGGCTCGCAGTGCGGCAGTTTCGTTGGCAAGCTGTGCAAAGACTACGGCGACGCCATCGTGGTCGAAGTGGTACGCGAGGCCGTAATCGCCAGGCCGGCCGACCCCGCGTCGTTCATGAAAAAGATGGCGCAAACGCGCAAGGGCGAGGTGCCAAATCGCCAGCAATCGCTTGAAGCGAAGAACCGGGCCATAGCTGCCGAGCTTGCTGGAGAGCCGTCATGATTGACAAGGACCGAAAACAGTTTTTCGCGCTGATCGCCGACGTGCATGCGTTCTACCGCCGGGACTTTTCACCGTTTGTTGGCAACATCTGGTGGCAGGCGATGCAGGTCTACGACTTTGCGGCCGTTACTGATGCGCTCAATCGACACTGCGTCAATCCCGACAATGGCCAGTTCGCGCCGATGCCTGCCGACATTGTGCGCATGCTGCAGGGCTCGACTGCTGACACGGCCCTAGCGGCGTGGGCCAAGGTCGACCGCGCCGTGCGCTATGCCGGCACGCACGTCTCGGTGGTGTTCGATGATCCGCTGATCCATCGCGTGCTGACCGAAATGGGCGGATGGGTGGCGCTCGGCATGAAAGAGGAAAAAGAGTGGCCGTTCCTGAAAAATGAATTTGTGACGCGCTACCGCGGCTATCGCGCTCGCAGTGAGATTCCCGAATATCCGCCCACTCTGATCGGCATTGTCGAATCGGGCAATAGCAACGCTGGATTCAAGAGCCAGCCCCCGATTTTGATCGGCGATGCTACCAAGGCCCAGCAGGTGATGCTGGCCGGCAGCATGCAGCCGCTGATCGCCATGACGTCGGCCGGCCAGCTGGCCGCACCGGCCAGCGCGCCGCGCCTTGCTGGCTAAGGCGACGAAAACCAGACCAACAGGAAATCTATGACTTTTCACTTATTCCGCACCGGCAAGGCCAAGAATTACCACTACCGTTTCCAGATCGCTGGCGCGCGCGTGCAGCGCAGCACCCGCGAGAGCATCAAGGCGAAAGCCGGCGTGGTGGCGCAGCGCGCGTACGACGAGGCGTTGACCCTGACCAACGGCGGCAAGGTGGTGCCGACGCTGGCGGCTATGGCGCAGGAGTGGCTGGAGGTGAATGGCCCGATCAGCAGCGCCGCGCACCAGCGCAGCGTCGAGACCACCGCTCGGCTGCACTTCTACGACCTGGGCGGCCTGCCGCTGAACCAGATCACCACCAGCCTCGTCGAGCAGGCCCGCAACCTGCACCTGGTCGACCACGCCAAGGCCAGCGCGAACCACTGGCTGCGCGTGCTCAAGCTGATCGCCAACTGGGCCGTGAAGCGCGAGATCATCCGCGCGATCCCGTGGCAGGTACGCATGCTGAAGGTGCAGAAGCGCCCGCGCTCGATCCTGCCGATTGCGGCGGTGGCCGAGTGGTTCGCCGCGGTCGACCAGGTGACGCGCGCCGACCCGTCGGTGGCCACGGCCATTCGCCTGATGTTCGGCCTGGGCCTGCGCGAATCCGAAGCGGCCGGCGCGCGCTGGGAATGGCTTGACTGGCAGCGCGCCACCTACACGCCCGGCATCACCAAGGGCCGCGAGGCAGAGCCGGTGCCGGTACCGGCCTGGCTGATCGAGCAGCTGGCGCCGCACCGCCAGGTGGAAGGCCTGATCGCCGGCAAGCGCGGCGGCGCCCAGCAGCACCCGCCCGGCTTCGCGCGCAAGGCCATGAAGTCCGCCAACCTGGCCTGCAAGATCAAGGGCATCACACCGCACAGGCTGCGCGGCACGTTCGCCACCATGCTGTCGGAGCAGGGCGTGCCGATCCAGACCATCCAGGCGGTAATGCGGCACAAGAGCCCGATGACCACCATGGCCTACCTGGAGAAAAACCGGGACACGGCGGCGCAGGCGCAGAACGATATCGCCGAGAAAATCGGTTTCGGGCGTGGCGAGAAAGTGGCGAGCGCCACCCCGCAAACCCGCATGGATAGACATGTTGATGATTATCATCAGTCATCAGTTGATGGCAGTTCGGGCGCCGATTCGACGCCAGCAGCACCAACCCCAGGAGAATAAATTGAAACCTCAAGATCACGTTCTGCGCGAAGTGGTGAACGACTTGCGCGACATCGCCCTTAAATTTCACGACACCGATCAGTTGCGCGAGCGGCTGCGCGGTGCGCTGGCGCCGCTGCTCGAAGAATTGGCGGCGACACCGGCGCACGCTGCTGGTGGGAGCCTGCGCTGGCTCGGCCTCGATGTGGCGCATATCCAGGCCGCGCCTGTATTGCGCGACGAAACCGGCAACTGGTGGCATCCGGACATGCCGCCTTTTGATGACGGTGACGGAGAAAAGTTCAAAGCTTGGCTGCTGGCGCAAGGCCTGGAACTGAGCCGGGCGGAACTCGGCGACGAGCCGGAGGATCATCCGGCCTACAAGGCGGTATTCGAAGATGCGAATTGCGACTTCAGCGCGTGGGAACCTGAGCCGCCAGCGGGCGCCGACTGGTTCTTGCTGGCGATCAGCGACACCGAGGATGGGCCGGCCTGCTGCTGGGTTCGCCGCGCGCCACCGGCGGCGCCAGTGCCATGAGCAGCCGCAGTCCAGCGCCGGCGCCGGAGACCCCGGCCGAGGCGGCGTACAAGCGCGATCGCGCCTTGCTGCGCGCGCTCTACACATGCCAGCCCGTGCTGTTCGCCGGCCGGCAGCACCACCTGCACAGCATGTATCCCCAAGTGCTGGGCGGCGGGATCTCGACAATTATTTACCTGATGGGCGACGCGACACCGCGCCAGCCCAGCGAAATCACTTTTTTGGAGCAAGCAGAATGACCAACAACGCGGATCTGCGCAACAACACAATGGGCGCCGCAATGCGCGCATCGATCGGTCAGCACCTCGCAACGACGACCGTTCTTGACCACGCCACGGCCTGGCGCGTTGCGGGCGATATCTTAGTTATGTGCCCGCAGCTGCTTGAGTCACCCGGTATGCGAGGACATCTCACGGAAGATGAAAAGAATGAACAGTCGAGGCTGGCCAACTGGGACGCCATGCGATATGGCCATTCATTCATGGTAGACGGGGTTCGCGTCGATCCGCGCCGCGTGGTGGTTTGTATGCCGGACGCCAGCGGGCCAGGGCCTGTAGCTGCGGCCGAGCAGGGCGACGCACTGAATGCAGCTGTGCAGCCTGCTGCGAGTGATCTGCCTGTGCTGTCGCCGTCGCCGTCGCCGCATTTTGCGCTTGTCGCAGCTGTGAACGGTTTTCGCAAAGTGATACTCGATTCGCGCTACAGCGTCGGCGATCACTTCAAGCTAATGCTCGAAGCCCAGGATCGCATTTTCGCTGCAGCACAAGTCGCGCCGGCAAGGCTGCGCTATTCCACGTCGGCCGCCGCCGATGTGCTGGCAGAGCGCCGCCGCCAGCAGGTCGGCGAGGGATGGTCGGTGGAGAGCGACGACAAATACACTCACCAGCAACTTCCTTTGGCTGCAACATGCTACGCCCTGCACAACGATCCTACTTGGGCGCCCACAGCTTGGCCCTGGGCAGATATCTGGTGGAAGCCAACGAACCCAAGGCAGAACTGCGTAAAAGCGGCTGCGCTACTGATCGCTGAGATTGAGCGCATCGACCGCGCCTTAGTCGCATCCAGCGAGGCGGGCGCGTGATGGCTAGCGGAGATATCCATGTCGTTGTTGGCGACGTAAATAGCCAGGCAAAAGGGAGCGGCGCTCGTTTCAACTACGGCAAGCCCGACTATTCGCTGATCCCGCTCACCACTATGGCCGACGAGGCGCGAGTATGGGCCTACGGCAAGGAAAAGTACACGGCCTGGAACTGGACCAAGGGCATGGCCTGGTCGATCCCGTTTTCCTGCCTGATGCGCCACATGTCGGCATGGCAGGCCGGCGAAGAGTGCGACGCCGAATCGGGCCTGCCTCACCTGGCGCATGCGATGTGCAATCTGCGCATGCTCACGCTCTATGCAACCATTTATCAAGAGGGTGACGACCGCCCGACGAAGGAGCTGCAACCATGAACCAGACCCGGCTCGGCTCGCTGATCGAGGCCATCATCAATGTGGTGATCGGCTTCGCCATCAACTTCACCGCCAACATGCTGATCTTCCCGCTGTTTGGCTTTCACATTACTGCGCGCGATAACCTGCTGCTGGGCCTGATCTACACGGTGATCAGCGTGGCGCGGTCGTACTGCATTCGCCGCTGGTTCAACGCAAAGCTGCACATGATGGCGCAAGCGGCGGCCACGGCGATAAAGAGGAATTGAGCGAAAACGTTGGCGGGAAAGTGGCGAAGACCACCCCGCAACGTCGCATATTTCCTCACTTTCATGATTATTGTGAATCATCGGTTAGAACTTTCCAGCACCACCAAACAGGGATTGAAATGCAACGAGAAAAAATTACGCTGGGATGGACCGGCAAGAGCGCACCGGTGGCCGATGTCATATTTGACGACTATATTGAGCCTGCGGCCGCACCGCTGCAGCCAGCACCCACAGCGCGCGCGCTGACGCTGCCGCCGGCACGCCCGCGCACGGTGATCGAACAGCACCACGACAACGTACTGCTGCTGCTCGATCGCTGGGCCGAGTGGATGCGGACCAGTGAGTCGCTGGCCGAAGGCGCCCCTCGGCAATGCGTGGGCGCACCCGATGCTCGCATCCATTCCTTCGAAGACATGGAGATCGAGGTGAATAAGCGCCTGGTGCGCGAGGTGCAGACGGCGGTATGGGAGTTGTCGGTGATGCAGCGCGAGGCGGTGATGATCCATTTCGGCCTGAATACCCGTGGCGTGTGGCGCGCCCAGTTCGACACCGTCTTCGACCAGGCCGTGCATAGCCTGTACGAAATCCTCAAGGCGCGTGTCGCATGCTGACTGTTGCGTACGCCGTTAGGATCATGTAAGATTCGTTCATCGGGGCTTTTTGCGCCTGAAAATATTGATGCCTGCCACCTTACGGTCGCGGGCTTCTTTGTTTTGAACTCCATTTTCTCCGCCATCCCTGGCTTTCGCCGCTGCCCGCATTCCTGCGACAGCGGCATTTTTATTTGAGGCGCCATGAAGATCGCAACGGACTGGGAGTCGATCGAGCGCCAGTTTCGCGCCGGCGTGCTGTCGATCCGTGAAATCGGCAAGGCGCACGACGTTTCTGACACCGCGATCCGCAAGAAAGCGAAGGCTGCCGACTGGCAGCGCGACCTGTCAGCCAAGGTCGCCGAGAAGGTTCGCAGCGACCTGGTTCGCAGCGAAGTTCGCACTGCGAACCCGCAAACCGAGCGTGAGATTGTCGAGGAGGCTGCGGCCACTGTCGTGCATGTCGTCCGCTCGCATCGCACCCGGATCAAGAAGGGCAGCGCGCTGGTGGAACTGCTCACCGGCCAGCTGCTCGACGCCGCCAGCAATCGTGACGAACTGGAAGAAGACATTGAAGCCGAATGCAAGGGCGACATGGACGGCCGGCGCCGCAACGCGATGCTGCGCGCCGTGTCGCTCGCCTCGCACTCCACCATCGCCGTCAACCTGGCCAACGCCACGAAAACATGGGTAGGCCTGGAGCGCCAGGCGTTCGGCTTGGACGACCATGGTGGCAACGAACCGCCGCAATCGCAGGACCAGGTAGAAGACGAGCTGGCGGCGCTGGTAGGAAAAGCCCGCAATGGCGGTCACTGAACTAGATTTATCGGGGCTCGACCTCTCCAGGCTGACGCCAGCCGAGCGCCGTAGGATGCTGGAGCTGCTGACGCTGCGCGCCAAGCTCAAGAGCGAAAACAAGCTCGCCGATTACGTGCCCTACGCGAAACAGAAGATGTTCCACGCGGTGGGTGGCATCTACGGCGTGCGCGAGCGGCTGCTGATGGCTGGAAATCAGCTGGGCAAGACTTACAGCGCGGGCTTTGAAGTGGCCATGCACCTGACCGGCAAGTATCCGGACTGGTGGGAAGGTAAGCGATGGGATCGCCCGACCATCGGCTGGGCGTCAGGCATCACCAGCGAGTCGACACGCGACAATCCGCAGCGCATTTTGCTGGGCCAGCCTGGTGACTGGGGAACTGGTTGCATTCCGGCAGCCGACATTATCAGCATCTCGCGCGCATCGCACGGCGTGACCAATGCGGTCGACTCGATCAAGGTGCGCCACATGAGCGGCGGCGTCTCGATTGTGTCGTTCAAGGCCTACGAAAAGGGCCGGGAGAAGTGGCAGGGCCCCAGCCTGGACTTTGTCTGGTTCGACGAGGAGCCGCCCGAGGATATATATACAGAGGGCCTGACACGTACCAACGTTGGCTCCAATGGCGCCGAGGGCATGTCGGGCATCACCTTTATTACCTTTACCCCGCTTCTCGGCATGTCCAACGTCGTGAAGCGCTTTGTGGTCGATAAGCCGGCCGGGACCAACGTGACCTCCATGACCATCCACGACGCCGAGCATTACACGCCGGAGCAGCGGGCATCGATTATCGCCAGCTACCCGGCGCACGAGCGCGAGGCCCGCACGAACGGCACGCCGACGCTGGGATCGGGCCGAATCTTCCCAGTGGACGAGGAAACGCTCAAGGTGGCCCAGTTCGAGATTCCGGCGCATTGGGTGCAGCTGGGCGGTATCGACTTCGGCTGGGACCACCCGAGCGGCGCTGCGCGCATTGCCTGGGACCGGGATGAGGATGTGATCTACGTCACCGCAGCACATCGCCAGCGCGAGCAAACGCCGCTGATGTTTGCTGGCACCATCCGACCATGGGGCGACTGGCTGCCATGGGCCTGGCCACACGATGGACTGCAGCACGACAAAGGATCAGGAGAGGCGCTGAAGGATCAGTACGCGGCGCAAGGTCTGCTGATGCTGCAGGACAAGGCAACACACCCGCCAGCCGTCGGCAAAGAGGAAGGCACGGGGGGCAACGGTGTCGAGGCTGGCGTGATCGAAATGCTGGATCGCATGCTGACCGGGCGTTTCAAGGTGTTTGCGCACCTGAACGACTGGTTCGAAGAGTTCCGCATGTACCACCGCAAGGACGGCAAGATCGTCAAGCTGGACGATGACTTGATGTCAGCCACGCGTTATGCCTACATGATGCGCCGCTTTGCCGTCGTGAAAGGCGGCCCGAAGCGCGCCATGTACGATTTTTCAAACTCAGCAGCATCAGGAGCAAGGGCAATTTAATGGACGAATTCCAGGAAGCGCAGGATCTGTACGAGGACGCGCTGAACGCGACTCGCGAGCAGCGTTTACAGATTGAGGAAGACCTGCGCTTTTCTGACCCGTCGAACCCGCAGCAGTGGGACGAGGCCGTCAAGCGATCGCGTGAACAGGATCCTGGTGGCGCGCGGCCATGCCTGGTGATGGACCACGTCGGCCAGTACGTGGCAAACGTGGCCGGCCAGGTCACCAAGAGCCCGCCGGCCATCCATACCGTTCCAGTCGGTTCGGGTGCCGACGTGAAGGTATCCGAGCAGCTGGACGGCATGCTGCGCCATATCGAATACGCCAGCCGCGCCCAGGCCGCCTACGGCATTGCTCTCACCTCGGCCGCGCGCACCGGCGTCGGCTACTTGGTGGTGCGCCCCGAATATGTCGACCGCGCGCTGGGCTATCAAGAGCCACGCATCAGTGCCATTGCCGACCCGCTGCGTGTGGTGTTCGACCCGTGGAGTGTGCAGCTCGACGGTAGCGACGCCGGATTCGGTTACCTGCTGACCGCTGTGAGCGAACGCGAGTTCGAGCGCAAGTATGGCGCCAAGGCAGAGAAGAAGAGCTTCGGCGAGCGCCAGGCCCATTGCGAAGGGCAGCGCCAGTCGATCATCGTGGCCGAGCAGTGGTATAAGGAAGAGAAAACGCGACACGTCAGCATCTGGACCGGTGCCGATGGTGAGGATCAGGCCGGCACCGAGGATGAATACTGGGCCGCTTGCCAGGCCGCTGGCGTGCAGCTTCCCCTGCACCGCGTCTACAAAGACAAATACGAGTGCGTCAAATGGCGCACGATGAGCGGCGCCGGCATCCTGGAGGCGCCGAAGAACACGGACGGCAGCGAGGGACTATACCCGGCCGATTCGATTGGCATCGTGCCGGTGTACGGCTATTGGGGTGTCGAGAACGGCGTCATGCGTTACTGCGGCATCCCGCGCCGCGCCATGAACCCGCAACGGGCCTACAACTATCACAAGAGCGAGCAGCTGGCCTACATGGGCAGTGCACCAAAAGCACCATGGGTCGCATCGCGGCGCGCGATTGCCGGACTTGAGCCATTGTGGGACCGCGCCTCGCTCGACTCCCGCGCTTATCTGCCCTACAACGATCTCGATGAGCGTGGGCAGCCCATTACTGCGCCGACAAGGCCGAATGTATCGGTCAACCTGCAAAACCATGTGGTGGGCGCAGCCGAAGCCCTGCACGACCTGGAAGCGAGTATCGGCATGTACCAGGCCAACCTGGGTGCGCCCAGCAACGAATCGAGTGGCGTGGCCATCGATGCGCGCAAACAGCAGGGTGAGGCCAGCACGAGCCACTTCCCGCAGAACCTCGCTTTCTCGCTGGGCCAGGTGGGTCGTATCACCGTGCAGATGTCGGCCAAGCTGATCGACACCAAACGCCAGCAGCGCATCATGGGTATCGACATGAAGCCCGGCACGATCACCATCGACCCTGAGCAGGCCGAGGCGATGCAGGACACCGACGAGGGCATCATCATCAACCCGAATGTCGGCGACTACGACGTGCGTGTGGTGGTGGGCTCATCGTTCTCGACCCAGCGCAGCCAGGCGCAAACCGCCCTGGGCGAGGTGATGCGCACCAACCCGGACCTGACACCCGCGATCGCGCCGCTGTGGGCGCGCAACCTGGACATTCCGCACGCCGACAAGCTGGCGCAGGTGCTGACCGCCATGGCGCCACCGGCGGTGCAAGCCATCCTCGACCCTGAAGCCAACAAGACGCCGAAGCCCGAGCAGCTGATGCAGCAGATGAAGCAAATGGAAGAATCACTCAAGGAGGCCTTGAAGCATGCGCACGACGCGCAGGCCGAGGCCGATGAGGCCATGGAAGAAGTGCACAACAAGCGCGAGGAAAACGAAGCCAAGGCACGCGAACTTAACATCAAGGCGTACGACGCTGAAACGAAGCGCTTGCAGCTGACGAGCGCCGCCATGACGCCGGAACAAATCCAGCTGATGGTGGCGCAAACCGTCGAGGCCATGTTGAGCAACCCGACGCCGCTGCCGAATGAAGCGCCGCAACAAATTGACCCGGCCACGACGCCGGTCGAGCAGCCGGCGCCGCAGGAGCATGCGCAACCAGAGCCAGACCCGAACGACCCCGGCCAGATGGACGCGCAAGCGCCGCCTGGCCTACCAGACCCGAACGACCCTGCCGCGATGCAGGCCCCACCGAACCCGCCAAGTGCGGGTTTTTCTTTGCCTGAACCACAACCAGGAGCATGACCTTGACCACTGAAAACGCATTGCCACAAGGCGACAACGCCGCGGCGGGCGCCAATAACGACGATCACACCGGCGCCGAACACGATCACCACCAGGATGACGCTGGAAATACGACTGGCGCCGAAGGTGGCGAAGAAGGTGGCGCTGCCGGCGATCCGCCGAAGAAGGAAAAGACTTTCGAGCAGCGCGAAATTGAGCGCCTGCGCCGCCGGGTGGACAACCTGACACGCAAGAAGCATGAGCTGATGGCGGCCGTACAGCCATCGCAGCAGCAACAGCAGCGCACCGACGAAAGCGACGACGAACCCGTATCGATGACCCGGGCTGACCTGGACCGTCATATCGCAGAGCGAGCCAAACAGCTTGCACCAGCACTGACGCAACAGCAGGCCCTGGCCGATCGCCGCCAGGGGATTGTCACCTCGCTGGAGAAGGAATGGGGTGCCGAAAAGTTCAACACTTTGGCGTCCGATCTGGACGATGTGTTCGACGGTTTGGCAGATCGCAGCGGCGCGCCCAAGGCCGCCACCGACGCGATCTTCGAATCCGACAACCCGAAAGGCCTGATCGAGTACCTCACCGACCCGGACAACGTCGAAGAAGCCGAACGCATCGCAACTATGTCGCCCACCCAGGCCGGCCGCGCGATCGCTCGCATCGAAGACAAGATCTCCGCCGCCGGTAAGGCAGGCAAGCCGAAACCCAGCAGCGCGGCAGCACCGCTGGAAACGCCACGTGGTGGCGGGGCCGGCATCGCCGCGACCAAAGACACCTCAAAAATGACCGATGCGCAATACACGGAATACCGTGCGGCGCAGCGGAAAAGCAAATCCTAACCAGGAACTATCATGGCAGACAATATTTTTTCAGTGCATCAAATGCTGGCCCGAGAAGGCGCCGAAATCCTGAAAGAGGAAGCATCATTCCTCGGCCAGATCAACCGCGGCCGCGACTCGGACTTCGGTAAGCCCGTTGAAGGCTATGCCAAAGGCGACTTCGTCGATATCTCGGTACCGTTCGTGCCGGTCGTCTTCGATGGCCCAGTATTCGCAGGCGGCAACGCTGCACCTGCGGTAAAAGAAACCAAGGTGCGCCTGCAGCTCAATACGCAGAAGCACACCGCCGTCACCATCACCAGCGTCGAAAAGGCGCTCAAGCTGGAATCCGAGCGCGAGCGCATCTTGCGCCCGGCAATGCAGTCGCTGGCGTCGATCGTTCAGGCCGACTTGCTGATGCGCGCGGTGCTGGCCACCTCGAATAGCGTCGGCACGCCCGGCACGATCCCGAATACCATGCGCACCTACGCCCAGGCCCGCGCCAAGCTGCAGAAGTTCCTGGCGCCGCCCGCAGATCGTTCGTGCATGTTTTCGTCGGACGCCAATACGGAAATGGTGGATACGTCGAAGGTACTGTTCAACCCGAATAAGGCTATCGCCGAGCAGTACAAAACCGGCGTGCTGGGTGATGCGCAAGGCATGTCGTTCTTCGAGAACCAAAGCCTCCCATCACTGACCAACGGCACCCAGGCAAATACCTTTACGCTCAATGGCGTGCCTGCCTCTGGCGCCACTTCGCTGACTGTCACGGCGCTCACCGGCACGCTGCTCGCCGGCCAGACGTTCACCGTGGCCACTGTCAATGCGGTACACCCGATCACCGGCCAGACCCTGGGCGCGTCCGAGCCGCGCCAGTTTGTGGTTACCGCCGATTGCGCTGTCGGCGCCACGACCGTTCCATTCGCCCCTGCCATGGTGCCGACGACTGCGACCGAGATCGGAAACGTATCGAAGCTGCCGGCAGCCGCTGGTGTTGCCACGCTGGTAGGCGGTGCCGGCGTCATCCTGCGCAAGAACCTGGTGTTCCAAAAAAACGCCTTCGCAGCGGCATTCGCCAACCTGGGCTTGATCCCCGGCACCGTCGGCTATTCCGCCATGGTCGATGGCTTCGGCGTGCGCGTGATGTCGGGCGGCTCGTTCACGGCAGACACCTCCAGCACGCGTATCGACGTGCTGTACGGCTTCGCCGGCGTCCGTACGGACCATGCTAGCCGCGTGACCGAGTAACAAATGCACGGGCGCCTTCGGGCGCTCGCTCTTTTCGACATCCACAAGGAAATGTATGGCCACTCAAGACACAATCGGCGCCATGATTGAAGCTAAAAACATGACTGCGCCTCGTATCACGCCAGCGGATATCCAAGCCGCTGTTTTGCAGGCCCACTATTTCACGGCGTGGCAAGGCGCTCAGCTGGCTTACTGGGCCGATAGCGACCCGGCCGCGCCGAAGCCAGTCGAAGGCGAGCCGGATCGTACTGGACCATTGAGCACGCTGACTTTCTGCGTGTTGGAGCTGCAAAATGGCTTTACCGTCACTGGCGAATCGGCATGCGCAAGCCCTGAAAACTTCGACGCCGAAATCGGCCGCAAGATCGCCCGGAAAAACGCGGAAGAGAAGATCTGGCCGCTACTGGGCTATGCACTGAAGGTTGATCTTCACCGCCGCGTCAAGTTCGATGCGTCGCCGAAATAAAGAAGACGATGGTTACCGCCCGCACCATCCTCAGCCTGACCCTCGAAGCCATGAATCGCCTGTCGCCCGGCGAAACGGTCGATGCTGACCTGGCCGCCGCGTGCCTGCGCCGCCTCAACAGCATCGCTGATGACTGGTCGGTCGGCCGCGCCATGCCGCCGCAACAGCAGATCGTGTCCGGCGCCGTCACAGGCCAGAGCATGACGCTGGGCCAGGGCCCGTTCGCCAGCATCCCGGCCGGGACCGAAGTCGCCCAGTTGCAGGCCGACGATTACCCTATGACGCCGATCACCATGGCGCAGTACAACAACATCTATGAAAAGGTGGGCCCCGGCCGTCCGGAGCTGTGGGCCTACGACGGACTCGCCACCATCTACCTGCACCCGGCCGCCAGCGGCAACACCATCAACGCCCTGTCGCGCGTGCCGTTCTCGCAGTTCGCCGACCTGGACACGGCCTATCTGCTACCCGCAGGCTACCGGGGCGCGTTCGCCGCAGCCCTGGCCGTGGCCATGGCGCCGGCGCTGCTGGGCAAGGTCACGAACGAGCTGGTGATGGCCGAGCGCCGCGCCATGTTCCGCATCGAGAATGCCAACGTGAATCCCGCCATCATCAGCACCAGTCCGCTCACCCCGAACTGCGGCGGCAACATTTTGCAGGGTTGGAACTGATGGCCGGCCGCAACTACGTGGCCGCCATCGGTCCCAGCTATCACCTGGACGACCGCAAGGCGGCCGTGCAGACAGCCATCAACTGCTATCTGGAGCAGGTCGAGGGCCTGGGCGAAACGCGCATCTTGACGCAGGTTTCAGCGCCTGGCCTGCTGCAATACCTCGACCTGGGCGCCGAGATCCGTGGTCAGCGCAATGTTGAGGGCCGCTGGTTTGTGGTGGCTGGTAGTGTGCTGTATGAGATCGTGGCTGGCGCCGCCGTCAGCCGCGGCGTGCTGATCACATCCAGTGGGACGGTCGGCATGGCACACAACAACACGCAGCTGGTGATCGTGGCCGGCGCCATAGGTCAGATTTTCACGTTGGCCAGCAATGCGCTCAGCACCATTACATCGGCAGGCTGGCGCGGATCCTATACGGTCGACTTCATTGACGGCTACATGATCTTCGTTGCCCCTGATGCCGACCAGTTTTACATCACGGCTATCGATGACGCCAGCACGATCGATGCGCTGGATTTCACTTCGGCCGACGCCCAACCTGACAACATCGTCGCTACCCTTGTGCTGCGCCGCGAGTTGATCCTGTTGGGGGCCTACACCACCGAGATCTGGATCAACAGCGGCGGCGCGCTGTTCCCGTTCGCGCGCTACAACGGCGTCCAGATCGATATCGGCTGCGTCGGCCGTGGCGCCGCCATTGTCGCCACCGAGTCGATTTTCTGGATCGGCCAGACCCGCAAAGGCACCGGAATCGTCTACCGTATGGCCGGACACGCCGCCCAACGTGTATCGACACGCGCCATGGAAGAGCTGCTGGCCAAATCCAGCGACCTGACCGCCGCCACCATGTGGACATATCAGGTCGAGGGCCATGAGTTCATCGGCATCACCGCGCCAGGCATGAATACCACACTGGTCTACGACGCAGCCATGCAGCAATGGCACGAGCGCGCCGAATGGGTCGATGGCTGGGCGCCGCTGCGCACCACCAGCGTGTGTTTTACCAATGGTGCGCAATACGCCGGCGATGCCGCTGGCAAGATCTATAAAGTCGACAACGAAACCTATACGCTGGGCGACGACCCGCTGGTGCGCGAGCGCACTTGGCCGCACCTGGTCAAGTCCAGCATGGAGCCGATTACGTTCAACAGCCTGGAAATGGCCTGCACCACCGGCCACGGCGGTAATGTCACGCTCGAACTGTCCAACGATGGCGGCTTCACCTTCGGTCCCAAGTTGATGCGCTCGCTGGGCGCCGTCGGCCGCTGGATGCAAAAGGTACGCTGGCAGATGCTGGGCACGGCGCACGACCGCGTGTTCCGCATCCGCTGTTCCGATCCGGTACCGTTCAATATCCATGCGGTGGCCATTGATGATTAACGTGCCGCCACCGACCCGCATTGCCATCGGTACCGTCATCGTCAACGGCAAGCAGCTTGAAATCTTCCTGACAGTCGAATGGGCGCGCTACTTCGAATCGTTGAACAGCCAGTCGAACAGCACGCTGCAGAGCTTCAACAACTTCGCCACCGGCGCCTTCATGGGCCTGCTGGCCGAGGGCGGAGACGGCCCCGATTCGATCCTGCCACCACCCGGTCCACCCGGCCCGCCTGGCGGTACTGGCGCCACCGGCCCGGCCGTGATTTTGGGCGATGAGGGCGGCAATGTCGAATTCATCCCCGGGCCTCAAGGCCGCACTGGCGAGCCGGGCCAACCCGGCCCTGCGATTTTTATGCTGCAAGAGTCAGAAACGAATGACGTTTTCTGGCCCGTCAAATCCAACTGAAAGACAATCATGGCCTCGAACAAAACCTTCCGCTTCGGCCCGATCGCATTGAGCGCCGCGCTGACCACCAATTTGCTCAGCCCGCCAACAGCGACCGGTGGCGTGAATGCCGGCGCTTCGTCGCAGTACATCGTGCTCAAACACCTCCGCGTGACCAACAAGACGGCGGCCGCAGCCGCATTCTCGATGTTCCTGGGTGCCACAGGCGCAAACGTCGCAGGCACCGAGGTGATCGGCGCCGGCCAGCAGGTGCCGGCCAACCAGTCTTACGACTGGTACGGCATGCTGCGCCTGGATGCCGGCGAGTTCCTGGTCGGCGGCGCCGGCACGGCCAGCGCGCTGACGATTTCCGGCGAGGGTGAGATCGGGGTGGCTGGCTGATGCAGATCGAGCAAGTGATCGACTGCAGCGTGGCGCCATTTATGCCCGGCGTCGATCGCCAGGCGACCAGGGCGGCAATATGTCAGCGCCAGGCTGAAATGCTGACCAGTCCGAATCTGGTTAGCCTGCCATTCACGGAAACGCTGGTCGACGGCCTTTACACCCGTACGGTGCTCATTCCCAAGGGGTGCGAGCTGGTGGGAAAAATTCACCGTCGACCCTGCGTGAACATCGTTGCCAAGGGAGATATCACCATCATGACGGAAACCGGCTACATGAGGGTGCAGGCTGGCTATACGGTGACATCGCCAGCCGGTATCCAGAAAATCGGCTACGCCCACGAGGACACCATCTTTATCAACGTCTTTCGGACCGACGTAACCGATTTGGCGCTCATCGAGGGCGACTTGATTTACGAGAACCATGAAGCGCTCAGCGCGGAGGAAAAGCCATGTCTTGGGTAGCGGTAGCAGTTGTAGGGGGCACGGTAGGTGGTGCCCTTATCACCTCGAAAGCGGCGGGAAAGGCGGCGAATCAGCAGGCAGAGGGTACGACGGCTGGTTTGGCGGAAAACGCCCGTCAGTACGACCAAACCCGTGCCGACTATGCCCCGTACCGCGAGGCCGGCGCCAAGGCGCTCGGCACGTTCGCAACCGAAAACGATACCCCACTCGACCAGAGCCAGGTGCAGCTCGAGCCCGGCTACCAGTTCGGCCTGAGCCAGGGCCAGCAGGCCATCAACCGCCAGACATCGGCCGCTGGTGGCCGCATTTCCGGAGCCGCCCTGAAAGCTGCAGCGCAGTACGGCACCGACTATGCCACCAGCGGCTACAGCGCGGCCTACAGCCGCGCAAACCAAGCACGCAGCGACCGCCTGAACCGCCTGGCGGCGCTTGCGCAGATTGGCCAGACGAGCACGCAGAACGTCAGCGCCCTGGGAGCGGAGACTGCCGCATCGAACAACGCCCTGACGCGCGCCGCCGCTAACAATGCCGGTGCCGCAACGCTGGCGCAGGGCAATATCTGGGGCAATGCAGGTAATCAGATCGCCGCGCTGTATGGGCGCAGTGCCGGAACCGGATCGGCAGCAGGCGGATACGCTGACGAAATGGCGCGAATCAACGCACAAGCATTGAGCGGAGGATAAGAATGGCAGATGACAATATTTTCCAGCAGTACTTGCGCGCGCCCAAGTCGGTCATGGACTACGCGGCCGAATACGATGCTGCAGACGCGCGCAAGCAGGCGCTGGGGCAAAACGCCTTGGAGCTGGCCGCCGGCCAGCAGAAGTACGCCGACGGCGTGCAGTCTCGACAACGCGCCGACCAGCTGCGCCAGGCGCTGATGGGGTTGCCACAGGGCGCCACCGACGACCAGCGCATCCAGGCCATGCGCGGCACGGCATCACCGGAAGGCTTCGCCGCTGCCGACGCCCTGGACAAGTCGCTGATCGAGCGCCGCAAGGGCACGGCCGCCGCCGACAAGGATGATGCCGAGACTGCCGTGAAGAAACTGGCGCAGGCGACTGCGCTGCACAACTTCCAGGCGCAAAAGCTGGCCACCGTGCAAAATCCCGCTGATGCATTGGCCTGGGCCGACGAAAGCGCCGCTCTGGGCTTGTTTTCGAAGCCTGGACAGTACGAGCAGGGAGTCGCGCGCATCCAGGCTGCCGCGCAAGATCCAAGGGCCTTCGCGCAGTGGAAGGCTGATGCAATGCGCGGCGGGCAATCGGTCACCGAACAGTTCCAGCAGCAACTCGAACAGCTGAAGCAGCGCGAGCAAGTACGCCAGTTCGGCATCACCGACCAGCGCATCAAGTCGGAAGGCGACGCAAATCGTGGCGTGACTATTGCCGGCCAAAACAAGGCCGATGCACGCGCTAGTGAGGCCTTAAGCCAGGGCCGCATTCCCACTGGCTACCGCGCCAACCCTGACGGCACACTGGCGCCGATCCCTGGCGGCCCAGCCGATCCAAAAATCGTCAAAGGCAAGCCAACCGAGTTCGAGGGCAAATCGGCCATCTTCGGCGCGCGCGCCGAGGAAGCGGACAAAATCCTCAGCCAGCTTAAATACAGCCCCGCAGCCGTCAATATAAAGCGGTCGATGGCAGACACCCCCCTGGTTGGCGGCGCGCTCGGCACGATCGCAAATAATCGCCTGAGCGATGCCGACCAGCAGGCCGAGCAGGCCCAGCGCGACTTCATCAATGCGGTGCTGCGCCAGGAATCCGGCGCCGCGATCGGCCCGTCCGAATTCGAAAATGCGGAAAAGCAGTATTTCCCGCAGCCAGGCGACAGCAAAGCGGTTATTCAGCAAAAAGCGAATAACCGCAAGATCACCATTCAGGGCCTGAAGCGCAACGCGGGCAACTCCGCTTTCACGGCCGACGTGGGCGCTGGCGCCGCAAAGCCATCCCTCAACGATATTTTCAAATAAACCATGGCCACCGTTCAAGAGAAAATCGCCGCGGCAAAAGCCGCCGGCTACAGCGATACCGACATCGCCAGCTACCTGGCGGCCATGCCCGAGTATGGCGAGAAGATCAAGGCAGCGACCGGCGCCGGCTACAAGCCCGAAGAAATTGTCAGCCATCTTGTTGGTGGCGCGCAGCCGACGGCCGCCCAGCCAGCAGCGCCTCAGGATAAGGGTGGTAGTTTCCTCGATGGCGTGACGGCCGCCGCCGCCGGCGCAGGATCGAGCGCCGGGCGATTCGTATTGGGCGCGCAGCGCCTGGTAGGGAAAGGGCTGGAAGGCCTCGGCCGGGCGACGTCAGATGCGCCGACCATCTCCGACCTGGTCGCAGGAAAGAAACCCACGTCCTTGCTGGGCCGTGCAGGTAATTGGCTGGTTCAGGATGCGGACGCTGGCCGGGCACGGCTGGCCGCCGACATGGCGCCGTATAAAGAGAAAAACCCGCTCTCGGCCCTGGCGGGTGAGGTGAGCGGCGATATCCTCGCGTCACTACCGGTCGGTGGCGCCCTGGTGAAAGGCGGCGCCAAATTGATGCAGATGGCCGGCATCACGCAGCGGGCCGGCAAGGTCATTGGTGCGTTGCCCCGGGCGGCACAGGCCGCCGGCGTGGGCGCTGCCTACGGCGGCGTCATGGGCGCCACCAACTCCAATGCGGATACCTTCGGCGGCTCACTGGGCGACGCGGCCACATCGGCCGCCACCGCCGCCGCGTTTGGCGGCCTTTCATCGCCAGTGGTGAGCGGACTGGGTGCCATCGCGCGCAACGTCAAGGGCCGGGTTTCGGAAACGGCGGCTGCCGAATACGCCAAACAGAAAGTGGCGCAGGCCTTTGCGCGCGATGCCACTGGCGACCTGTACACCGGCGGTGTGCTGAATCCCTTGACGCAAATCGCCAACCGGTTCAGCAAGCTGGGGCCTGAAGGGCGAATCGTCGATGCAGGGAGCTCCAATACCCAGCAGTTACTCGACACGCTGGCAATTCTTCCCGGCAGAACAAAAGAGGCCGTCAAAGTGGCGCAACGTCAGCGCATGGCGACCGAAGGCGATCGCCTGCGAAATGCCGCCGAAGGCGCGCTCGACACTGCGGGCCAGCGCCTCCCCACTACCGTCGATTCACTGATTGCCCGCCGCACATTGGATTCCGCACCGCTCTATGCCGAGCTGCGCCGCACCGACATCATGCCTTCGGATCAGTTGAAAGAACTGATGAAGAACGCCGACAAACTCGGCGTGACCGCGCTGGGCAAGGAAATTGCCATGGCGCGCCAACTGCCCTTCACGGTCGATACGTCACCAGCAAGGTGGAACATGGGTGACCTCGATCACGTCAAGCAGGGAATCGACCAAGTACTAAGCAGCCGTAAAGCGACGCTGGCAGATGGGACGATGACACCGCTTGGCCGTGCCTACATGGAGCTGAAGGACGACCTGTTAAAACACCTTGATTCCGCCACCACCAATGCCACTACCGGGCAATCGCTGTATGCGAATGCCCGGCGCGCCTATGCTGGTCCTTCGCAATTAATTGATGCGGCCAATGCCGGAAAGCGGGCCATCAATCAGGATGAGGCCGCAATCAATTCGGTAATCCGCGGCATGAGCGACAACGAAAAGCAGGCCTTTCGCATTGGTGCATTCGAGGGCCTGCGCGGAAAACTGGGCATGCAGGGCGGTCGAACCGACGTGATGAGCATGTGGAAAAACCAGTCGACGCGAGAGCGCCTCAAGCCCATCTTCGGGACCGAGCGGGCCTTCCGCGAGTTCACCAGCGACGTTTACCGCGAACAAAAATTCCGCCAACTGCAAGGAATTGCTGGCAACTCAAAAACGGCCGAACGCCTGGCCGCAATGGGGGATATGGACATGTCGGCCATGAAGGACGCAGCCGGCGCGGTGGCCGGAGCCAAAAGCGGCAATGTCCTGGCCGCTGTCGGCTCTGCCAAAAACTACTGGAACCGCGTGGCCACCCCTGAAGGCGTGCGCAACCGAATGGGCCAGATGCTGCTCTCGCGCGGCCCGGACGCCCAGCGTGAAATGAATGCACTGGCCGCGCTGGTGCAGCGCATCAACGACCAGAACCTGCAACTGTCGACGCGCGTCGGCGTGCTGGGCGGCGCCGCAGGCGCCAATAGCTTGCCGCCGCTCGTGCCGGTCCAGATCCCGCAGCAGTAACCCGCAGCACCGTCACCCTCGCAGGCCGCCTTCCCAGGCGGCTTTTTTGTTTCAGCCTCGCCGACGCGGGGCTTTTTTGTTTCCGGGACCACCCCATGTCAGCAAGCCAGCCAGCACTATTTAATATCCAGGAATTCACGGACGCGGGCGTCACCCTGGTCGGTGGCCGCCTGTACACCTATGCC
This sequence comes from Janthinobacterium sp. PSPC3-1, assembly GCF_049896105.1. NCBI lineage: Bacteria > Pseudomonadati > Pseudomonadota > Betaproteobacteria > Burkholderiales > Oxalobacteraceae > Janthinobacterium > Janthinobacterium sp. PSPC3-1. The sequence continues at coordinate 199,752 of NZ_JAFCTQ010000006.1, forward strand.
TTCGGCACCACCGCGCAGAAGATCGCCTACACCGACCCGGAAGGCACCGTACCGCAAACCTACACCGCTGATGGCCTGGGCGGCCAATACATCGCGCTCAACGCGCGCGGGGAATTGCCGACGCCGCTGTATCTGGGTAAGGGTGTATACGACATCGCGCTCAAGCGCGCCGACAGCACAACGGTTTGGACGCGGCGCGCCGACGGCGTTGACAACCTCGCCAATTCAGTTGTGGAAAATCTATCTGGCGCGACGGGAGCGGCCATGGTGGGTGGCGCCTCACAGGTCGTCTCATCCATCCCCGGGTTGCGTGGCCTGCTCAAAACGTCGCCGTCTAAATCTTCGTTTGTGACGGGCTATTGGTCGGCAGGCGATGGCGGCGGCGGGCCGTACTATTTAGATGCGGCCGACACTGTGAGCGCCGACGACGGATGCACGGTCATCGTTGCCGCCGATGGCGGACGTTGGAAATTATCGCAGTCGTTCGCCCCGTCGCTGGCCCAGTACGGCGTTAAACGCGGCATGACCAGCGGTGACCAGACCGCCGCGATCAATGCCGTGCTGTTGGCGCGCCTGGGCAAACAGACCTATGCGGGCACGGGTGATTACCGGGTTGACGGGTCGCTGCTGCTGAGCAACGGTTCGCGCCTGACGTGCGAAAAAAACGCCCGATTCTGGCGCAGTGCCACCTACACGACCAACACCGCCCCGGTACTGTACGTGCTGGATTCCTACACTGAATTTACTGGCGGCCTGATCCAGACTGACAATGGCTCGCCGACCGGCGTGGTGACGCTGGGCCACATGAGCAATACGGATGAGCGCAATGCGTGGTATTGGCGTTTTTGCGATGTCGACCTGCAGGGCAATGGTGTTGCGGGCAGCATCGGCTGGGCGGTTATCAGCGGCCAGATCAGTTTTCCGCTGAATGCTAATTATTTTGGCCTAGTGCGGGGCATCAATACCAAGAACTTTGATATCGGATGTTTTTTTGGCGAAAATGCCAATGCTCACAACATCAGCAATTGCCACTTCTGGCAATGCCGGACGGCGAATATCTGGCTGCGCGGCGCCTACGCAAATAATTTCAACAATATGTTCTTCCACGGCGCGGCGGCCAATGGCTGTATCGGGATCAAACTATCGAACAAAGCCGGCGGACCTGACACGGACAGCAATAGCAATGTGTTTGTCGGCTGGACCTGCGAAACGGGCGGGCTGCTGGACCAGGCTATTTTCATCGACACGAATTGCAATGGAAATATTCTGATCGGCACCTCAAATGTTGCCGGTGGCAGTACGATTAACAACTATAACAACACCGTCGTTGTTACCGGCGCCGGTATTGGCGGAATGACGATCCTGCCTGGCGGTGGCGCACGTACGGATGGGGTGATTTCCCGCATAGTTACGCCGATTACCCCTGCCGGCCTGCTAGGGGTTGGCGACACCGGCGGGAGCCTGGTTGTTGTCGAAATGGCTGTATCGACAAACGCCAATCTGAACCGTACCGACCTGTTGCTGATTAGCGCGCGAAACAGCGGCTTTTCCCCCTCGGCGGTGACGCTGATTTCCAGCGCGTGGACGAATACCGGCGCCAACGGCGAGCCCATCGCCGTCGCTTACGGGCTGTCGTTCGCAAGCGGAGAGGGGTTGCCCCGGCTGACTCTCAATGTCACCCCGTCCGGCCCCGACGTGCTGTACAACGTCCGGTGTCGTTTGACCCAAGTATAAAACCATCACCTATCCGCCTCGGCGGGTTTTTCATTTCCACCACCCGAAAGGCATTCATGGCCATCGAAACAACCGCCGCCGGCGGCGCACTGATCAAAATTTTTGGCATCCCGGTTCTTGCCGGCGCTGCCGCAACCAGCTTGGGGTTCATGTTTATGTGGCCAAAATCTGCAAAAGAAGCATTCGTCCGCTTTTTCGTGACAATCGTGTTTTCCGTACTGATGGGCCCGGCCTTGGTGGTGGCCGTGCGCTCCTGGTGGCCTAGCCTGTTCGAGAACGCCAAGGACGTGGCACTGATGTATGGCAGCGATCCGGCCTTGGGATTCTTGTTCATCGCTGCACCGCTGATGGTGGCGGCCGGCTTGCCGGCCTGGTGGGTGCTGGGCGCCTGTGTGCGCTGGCTCGACAAGCGCCGCGACAAGGACATCGGCGAGCTGGCGCGCGATGCGGCCGAAATCGTCCGTGACGTGCGGAGCGGCCTGTGAGCGCGCTCACGCTGGCCCAGCTGCAGGCCATCATGCCGTTGGCGCGCGCCCGGGTCGTGACGTTCCTGCCTGCGTTAAACGCGTCCATGGTGGAATTCGGCATCAACACGCCGACACGCCAGGCATCGTTCCTGGCCCAGCTGGCGCACGAGTCCGGCCAGCTCCTGTACGTGCGCGAGCTGGCCAGCGGCGCAGCCTACGAAGGGCGTAAGGATCTGGGTAACACACAACCCGGCGACGGCGTGCGCTTCCGTGGGCGCGGGCTGATCCAGGTGACCGGTCGCAGCAACTACGCCGCGTGCGGCAAGGCCCTGGGCCTGGACCTGCTGGCTCAGCCAGCGCTGCTCGAACAGACCGTCAACGCCTGCCGCTCGGCCGGCTGGTTTTGGCAGTCGCGGGGCCTGAATGCCCTGGCTGACGCTGGCGATCAAATTGCAGTGACCCGGAAGATCAACGGCGGCACCAATGGCCTGGCCGAGCGCCTGGCCTTTTTCAAGGTCGCACAGAAGGTGCTGGCGTGAGCGCGCTATCGCGGATCCTGCGCAGCGTGCAGGGCGACGGCCTCATGTTCGAGTGCCCGGGCTGTGGCGTGCCGCACCGGGTATGGGTTGGCGCCGGCGCCGGCCCGCGCTGGGCATGGAACGGCAGCGCTGAGCGGCCGACGTTCTCGCCGTCGATCCTGGTGCGCGGCACGCGGCCACTGGCCGACGAGGGGCATGCGGCGTGGATGCGCGGTGAGGCGCCGTTACCAGCGCCCGTTCCGTTCGTGTGCCATTCGTTCGTGGTCGATGGACGCATCCAGTTCCTGGGCGACTGCACGCACGAGCTGGCCGGGAAGACCGTCGACATTCCCGATTTCGATACGGTCTTGCTGGAGGATGTGACGTGAGCGCCATCACCGCGCTGACCGGCACCGCCGCCGACGGCATCTGGAAGGTGGCCGCCATCGTGCTGGCCGCCGTGCTGCTGGTGGTGGCCAGCGCTACCGGCACCGGCTGGTGGCTGGCCGCTGGCGACCGCGACCTGGCGCGCGCGGCGCTGGTGGTGGAGCAGGGCGTCAGCGCTGCGCTGCGCGCATCGATCGCCGAGCAGAACCTGGCGGTCGATGGCATGGCCCGGGCGACGCTGGCGGCCCAGCAGCGCGGCGAGGCAGCGCGGGCCGCTGCGGCTGTCGCTGGCAAGAAGTATCAGGCAGCGCTGGCGCAGCTGGCCGGCGTGCGCGCCACGACCTGCGACCAGGCCATGCCGGCTGTGCGGACCATGCTGGAAGGGCTGCGATGAAAACACGAAAAACTTTCGATAAATCGCAATTTCGCAATTTCGCAATTTCGTGCGCTGTGCTGCTGACCGGTTGCGCCAGCGCGCCGCCAGCGCCGTTGCGCGTGGAAATTCCAGTCTTTACACCATGTGTAAAGGTGCAAATACCGCGCCCGACCTACGAGTTCGACAAGCTACCGCCGACCGCAACGGATGGCGAGATCATCCTGGCGCTGGCGCGGGATTGGCTGCTCGGGCGGGGATATGAAGGCGAGCTGAAGGCGACCATTGAGGGGTGCAGGTAGCGCCTGGACTCAGCGCGCCACCGAGCGCAGCGGCACGACATTCCATGGCTGGCCCGACTCGCATGCGCCGATGAATGCCGCCCACAATTCCAGCGCCGCACGGCGCTCCGGGATCTCCTCGCGCACATCGTAAATTCCCTCCATACCCTTCAGCGCATGATTCAGGGCGATCTCCGAAATATCTCTTGATACACCCAGGTTGCGCATGTGGCTCTTGGCGGTACTGCGCGTGTCGTGCGGCGTGAACCGCTGCACGTCAATGTCGCCACGCTCAAACGCCCGGGTGAGGGCGGCCCATAGCGTGGTGCGCCCCACGCACATGCCGGCGCGCCGCGCGCTTCGGGCTGGCAGTACCCATTCCGATCCGTCCGACAATTCCTGCAGGCGCCGGAACCAGGTGCCGACCGTGGGCGTGATCGGCACCAGAAATCCCTGCCGCGTTTTTACCGAGTCGTCCGGGACGTACCACGTTCCCGCAACGAAATCGACATGCTCCCAGCGCGCCTTCACCAGTTCGACGGTGCGCACGCAGGTGGCCAGCATTACCCGAAACGCCAGCGCGTTCTCGGCACCAATATCATCAATCCCCGACAGCAGCGCCCTCAAATCTTGCTCCGACAACATCACGCGTTTTTTCACGGGCGGCTTTGGGCCCAGCATCGCGGTCAGCTTGATGCCCACGCAGGGGTTGATCGGGATGATCTGCTTGCCCACGGCATGGTCAAACAGTTTTGAAACCGATGTCAAAATGCGTTTTTGAACGGCCCACGACCGTTTCGACGTCTCCAGCATGTGCACGATGTCAGCCGGCACCACTGCGCGCACCTCCATCGGGCCCAGCCTCGGGCGGATGATCTTCTTAAAATCCCACTCCCGGTAATAAATGGTGTCCTCGACGTACTGCTCCAGGGTGAGGTTTTTCACTGAGTAGTCATCAATGAGCGCGCCCACCAGCCACGCAGCCCGAGATTTCAGTCGTTCGGCGCGCTTTATCGCCACCGGGTCCAGTCCACCATCGATCTCCACGCGGCGCCTGCTGGCGATCTTGCGCGCGGCCGCCAAGGTGATATCGGGATAGTTTCCGATGGTCAGCTCTTTGGCCTTGCCGTCGCGCATGTACCGCAGCACCCAGGCCGCCGTCCCGGCCTTCGAGAGGGTGAATGTCAAGCCTCCGCCATCCGTTTTGGCGATAGGCCTGCCATCCGCTACCCATCTGCGGATCTGCATGTCATCTAACTGGTTGTTGCCCCGCTTTGCCATTACCCACCCTCCATTCACCCAATTTGTAGCCAAGCGCCCCTAGCTACAAATCTGGCTACAAATTATCATTGCGCCAGTATGCGTTAACGTGCGACAGATGGATACGGAAATTTCACCTCCGCCGGGCATCCGTAGGGGAGCGCGCCACAGGTAGAGCGGCCATGATTCATCAATGAAACTAGCAGGTGGCTAATTTCATGGGAGAGGTTCCTTAAGGGGGCGATAGCGGCGAATCTTACCGCATGGCGCCAGCCGGCGTACCGGCATGGCAAGATGACGGGTGTGGTTTATTTGCCCTACGGGAAGATAAGGTTCAAAAAAGACTATAGTTTTAACCAATCGTGGCGCATGCGGTTTCGGTTTTTGTGTATGATTGATCAAGCCACATGGTTGATTTGCCAAATTTGATTGTGTTGATGTTATTTAAGAGCAGCTAAACACGATAAAGGTGTAAAGTTTCTCGCTAAAACGCGATAAACACTACTAAAATGGCATATTGTGACAGCCATGTCATACAGGCTGTGGCAGCCGTGAGATGAAATAATCGGAATTCACCGTGCGTGATTCTGAATTACAGACCATTGCGCCTGAGGCGGACCACAAGCTCCGTTTTCGGCGCCGCTGGTCTTGCTGTATAACTGCGTTACTGTTCCGGGAACATTGTTTTTTTTCATTAAGAAATGGTACCATCTGGAAATGTTGCAGTTTTAATAGTGAGACTTGCGCGTAGCATTTGCAAAGGAAGAAAATGCGAACTGCATTTGAAGCGTGGGCGCAGCGTGACGGCCACATTGTTCGGCGACGAGAAGACAAGCCGGACGAATATCTGATTTTCGAAACCCAGCGGCGCTGGGTGATCTGGCAGGCGGCCTTGACTCATGGCAAGACGACGCCGAAACCGCGCGTGAGCGCGGCCGAAAAAGCCGCGAAGGCGCAGCGTGCGCTGGAAATGTCGTCCGACGAGGCGGCCGTGCGCAACAAGGTGCTCAATGAGGTGCTCGACGCTTTCAGCAGCGCCGACGGCGCCGCCGGCATGGAAGGCATCCTGAAAGTGATCCAGGGCCTGAAACAGAAGCAGAAGGTGCTGGCCGGCGACAAGAGCGAAGATTCGACGGCCTGAGGAGACGGCGATGCGTTACCGGCACTACAAGGGCGGGATCTATGAACTGGTGTGCGAAGCCACGCTGGAATCGGACCTGACCCCGATGATCGTCTACCGCGCCGCCGACGGCTCGATCTGGACCCGGCCGAAAGACGTGTTCTTTCAGCTGATCGAGGTCGAGGGCGTCATGGTGCAGCGCTTTGCTCCCATTAACTGATACTGATCACTGATGGCCGTGTCCTCACGTGCCCAGGAAACCTTCATGCCAAGTAACATCATGCGTCATCTGCTGGCATCGGCCACGCTGCTGGCCCTTGCCTGCGCTTCGGCGCGGGCTGAAACCGTCGGCTCGGTCGACACTGTTTTCAAGCTGATCGGCCCCGACCACAAGATCGTCGTCGAAGCCTATGACGATCCGCGTGTCACCGGCGTGTCCTGCTATCTGTCGCGCGCCAAGACGGGCGGCATCAAGGGCGCCGTCGGCCTGGCCGAAGACAAGGCCGACGCCTCGGTGGCCTGCCGCCAGGTGGGGCCGCTGCAATTCAACGGCAAGCTGCCGCGCCAGGAGGAAGTGTTCAGCGAGCGCGCCTCGATCTTCTTCAAGCATGTGCGCGTGGTGCGCATGGTCGATCCCAAGCGCAATGCGCTGATCTACCTGGTGTATTCCGACCGCCTGATCGATGGCAGTCCGAAAAACAGCGTGACCGCCGTGCCGGTTCCCGCCAGCCAGCCGATTCCCCTGCGTTAAACGAGTCCGCCATGCGCCGTCCTCTCGCCGCCATGATGCTGTTCTCCGGCCTGGCCGGCTGCGCCACCATGACCGGTTCGACCGAGCAGATGGTGCTGGTGCAAACCATTTTCGACAACCGCCAGCTGGCGGGCGCCGGCTGCATCCTCAGCAACGACATGGGCAAGTGGTTCGTCACCACGCCGGGCCGCATCATGATCCGCAAGAGCCAGGCCCCGCTCAAGGTCGACTGCAAGAAGAGCGGCTCGCCGGCCGTCGTGATGGACAATCAATTTGACGCCACCGTCAATGGCGGCAGCGCCTGGAGCAATGTCATCTTTACCCTGGGCGTCGGCTATTTCGTCGACCGCGACACGGGCGCCGCCTATGACTACCCGTCCACCCTGACCGTCATCATGCAGGACCCGGCGCGCCTGGCGCCGCCCGCACCGCCTGCGCCGGCAGTGGCACCGGTCGCCGCGCAGCCCGCCACCGTCACCATGCCGCCGACCGCGCCCGCACCACCGAAGCCCGTGCCATCACCGATACCCGATCCGGTCGTCTATTAAACGGCCGTGCATGAAAAAAGCCGCCAGGGTCGATGACCGTGGCGGCTTTTTTTATTTAACCCCAACCTCGAAATGCCGGGGTCGGACCCGCAGGGACTCGGCGTCCCCGTCCGACCCCAGTCCTCGCGGTTGGGTTAAAAAGAATGCATTACTGCACGCGATTCAGCAGGAACGTGGTCAAGAGGGGCACCGGACGGCCGGTCGCGCCCTTGGCCGCGCCCGATTTCCAGGCCGTGCCGGCGATATCGAGGTGGGCCCAGGTGTACTTCCTGGTGAAGTTTTCCAGGAACGCTGCCGCCGTGACGGCGCCGCCGCCTGGCGAACCGATATTGCCCAGGTCGGCGAAGTTCGATTTCAGCTGCTCGTTGTACGCTTCCTCGATCGGCATGCGCCATGCGGTATCCGATGCCTGCTTGCCGGCGGCCAGCAGCTCGTTGGCCAGCTGGTCATGCGCCGCGTCGGAACGCGTGAACAGGCCGGTGTTGTGGTGGCCCAGCGCGACCACGCAAGCGCCGGTCAGGGTGGCGATATCGACCACCGCCGCCGGCTTGAAGCGCTCGGTGTAGGTCAGCGCATCGCACAACACCAGTCGGCCTTCGGCGTCGGTGTTGAGCACTTCGATCGTCAAACCGTTCATCGAGGTGACGATGTCGCCCGGCTTGGTGGCGCGGCCCGACGGCATGTTTTCGCAGGCGGCGATCACGCCGATCACGTTCAGCTTCAGGTTCATTTCGCCGATGGCGCGGAAGGTGCCCAGTACCGAAGCGGCGCCGCACATGTCGAACTTCATTTCATCCATGCCGGGGCCGGCCTTGAGTGAAATGCCGCCCGTGTCGAAAGTGATGCCCTTGCCGACCAGGACCACCGGCGCATCCTTGGCCTTGCCGCCCATGTGTTTCAGGACGATGAACTTCGGTGGCTGTTCGCTGCCGTTGGTGACCGACAGGAAGCTGCCCATTTTCAGCGCTTCGAGCTGTTTGCGGTCCAGTACTTCGACTTCAAATTTGTAGTCCTTGGCCAGCTGCTTGGCGGTGTTGGCCAGGTAGGTCGGGGTGGCGATATTGGCCGGCAGGTCGCCCAGGTTGCGGGTGAAGTTCGAGCCGTTGGCAATTGCGATGGCTTGCGCCAGCGCGCCGCGCGTGGCGGCCGTGGCCGGCGCCGACAGCACGATCTTGCGCACGCCGGCAGGGGCCGGATCTTTCTTGCTTTTTTGCGAGTCGCAGCGGTATTCGCCGTCGTGCGCCGCTTGCACCACGCAACGGATGGCCCAATTTACATCGCGCTCTTTCACTTCGGCCAGCGGTAATGCGATAATGGCGTCCGCCGCGCCCAGCGCGCCGAAAGCCTTCAAGGCAGCCTGCACGCCGGTGGCGAAGCTTTTTTCGCTGACGGTTTCATCGCCGCCCATGCCGACCAGCAGCACGCGCTCGGCGCTGACGCCGTCAACGGCGCGCAGCAGCAGGGTGCTGCCAGGCTTGCCGGTGATGTCGCCGGACTTCAGCGCAGCCGAAATGGCACCCTTGCTGTCCAGCGCTTGTGCCGCTGGCGACAGTTTTTTGTTTTCGAATACCGCAACCGCGATGCATCCGCTTTTGGCCGTGCCGAGGGTGCTCTTGGTATCGAATGCTTTTATGCTAAAGTCCATTTGGTTCTCCGTTTTCATTTACTAGTAACGTGTTACTCAACTAACTGACCCGAATTATAAACTCCGAATGATCTTTCAACGTGCCCTTCGACGTGAATTGGCTAGTGCCGCCGGGGCCACCTTCACTGTTTTATTCAGTATCCTGCTCACCTGGATGCTGATCGGTATCCTCGGCAAGGCCGCCGGCGGCAAAGTCGCGTCGGCCGACGTCATGTCGCTGATGCTGTTTTCCTCGCTGATGCAGCTGCCCACCATTTTGATACTGACCGGTTTCATCTCGGTGCTGATGGTCGTCACGCGCAGCTACAAGGAATCCGAAATGGTGGTGTGGTTCGCCTCGGGCCTGAGCCTGTCGCGCTGGATCGCGCCGGTGCTCAGCTTCGGCCTGCCGCTGGTGGTGGCCATCGGCGCCCTGAGCCTGTACGCCACGCCGTGGGCGCAGCAGAAAAGCGATGCCTACGTGGCGCGCTTTGAAAAGCGCGAAGACCTGCAGAAAGTCACGCCCGGCCAGTTCCGCGAATCGGCCGGCAGCAACCGCATCTTCTTTGTCGAAGGCGTCAGCGGCGAGAAAAACGTGGTGCAGAACGTGTTCGTCAACACCGTCGACGCCAAGGGCAGCGCGGTGGTGGTGGTCGCCAAGGAAGGCGTGATCAATACCGACGCCGCCGGCAGCCGCTTCCTGGTGCTGAAGGAAGGGCGCCGCTACCAGGGCATCCCGACCCAGGCCGACTTCCAGACCATGGAATTCGAACAGTACATCATGCGCATCGAAAGCAAGCAGCAGGAACTGGGCGCCGACCTGGGCGTGCGCGCCATGAGCACCATGGCGCTGATCGCCGCCAACAACCAGTTCACCATGGCCGAACTGATGTGGCGCGTCAGCGCGCCGCTGATCGCGCTGCTGCTGATCCTGCTGGCCATTCCGCTGGGCTTCGTCAATCCGCGCGCCGGCAGTTCGGCCAACCTGATCGTGGCGCTGTTGATCTTCTTCAGCTACAGCAACCTGACCAAGGTCATCGAGGCAAGCGTGAAGCAGGGCCGTCTGAGCTTCGGCATGGCCTGGTGGCCGCTGCACCTGCTGGCGCTGCTGGCCGTGGTGGCGCTGTTCGCCTGGCGCCTGAATGTGAATCACCGCTATCATCCGCTGGTCCTGCTGGCGTCCTTCAAGCGCGCGCGCTGCGCCGGCAAACAGAGTAAGGCGGACACCAAATGAAGATCCTGCAGCGCTATTTTGCGGTTTCGATATTCCAGGCGGTGTTCTTCGTGCTGCTCGCCTTTCTGGCGCTGCAGGCCTTCATCGACCTGACGGGCGAGCTGCCCAAGGTCGGCCGCAATGGCTATACCATCCAGTACGCCTTTTTCTATGTGCTGGTGCTGGTGCCCGGCCACGTGTATGAAGTGATGCCGATCGCCGCCCTGATCGGCACCATCTACACGATGGCGCAGTTTGCCGCCAGCTCGGAATTTACCATCATGCGCGCGTCGAGCATGTCGACCGCGATGGCGGCCGGCTTCCTGCTGCGCATCGGCGTGGTGTTCGTGGTGATCACCTTTTTGTTCGGCGAATTCGTCACGCCCTATACCGAGCCGCTGGCCGAGCGCCTGAAACTGACTTCGCGCGGCACTTCCGTGTCGAGCGAGTTCCGCTCGGGCCTGTGGACCAAGGACATGATCAAGAGCGACGGCTTGACGGGCACCGTCACCGGTTCGCGCTTCTTCAACGTCGGCGAAGCGCGTCCCGACGGCCAGCTGAAAAACGTCAAGCTGTACGAATTCGACACCACCATGCGCCTGCGCACCATGACGGTGGCCGCCAGCGCGATTTACCAGGGCAACAACGTCTGGCGTTTGTCCGACGTGACGGAAACGGCGTTCTCGAACAGTGCCGCCACCACGCCCGGCTACGAGCCGAAGCTGCAGAACTACTATGGCCAGGAAACCAGCCTGGTGCGCACCGTGAAAAGCGCCACCAAGGACATGGTGTCGGAAGTGACGCCGAAGATCCTGACGGTGTCGGCCTCGGACCCCGAGCGCATGTCGGCCAGCGAACTGGCGGTGTACACGCGCCACCTGGCCGAGAACAAGCAGGAGACCGAGCGTTTCCGCATCGCCTTCTGGAAAAAGCTGATCGACCCGCTGGCCATTTTCGTGCTGATGGCGCTGGCGCTGCCGTTCGCCTACATGCATACGCGCAGCGGCGGCGTCAGCCTGAAGATTTTCATCGGCATCATGATCGGCGTGAGCTTCATGCTGGTCAATACCCTGTTCTCGCACCTGGGCCTGCTCAGTACCTGGCCGGCCCTGCTGACGGCGGCCGCACCGAGCGTGCTGTATCTGTTTGCGGCCTTGATCATGCTGTGGTGGGTGGAGCGGCACTGATGACGACGACAACGACACGGCAGGCGCTGATCCTGTTCGCCCATGGCGCGCGCGCCGCTTCCTGGGCCGCACCGTTCGAACGCCTGCGCGAGCTGACCCAGGCACGCATGCCCGGCACCGCCGTGCAGCTGGCCTTTCTTGAACTGATGACGCCGCGCCTGCCGGAACTGATTGCCACCTTGCTGGCCGAGCTGCCTGACGGCGCGGTACTGGACGCCACCGTGGTGCCGGTGTTCCTGGGCCAGGGCGGCCATGTGCTGCGCGACCTGCCGCTGCTGGTGGACGAATTGCGCCAGGCGCACCCGCAACTGCGCCTGAAGGTGGTCGAGGCGGTCGGCGAAAACGCCAGCGTGCTGGCGGCGATTGCCGATTACTGCGTGGCCGCCCCCGGCCAATCTTGAACGGGCCGGTCGATATCGTCTACCTGTGGGTGGACGGGCAGGACCCGGCCTGGCGCGCGCGCCACCGCGCCGCTTATGCGCAGTGGGCGATACAACACCCTGGCCAGCTGGCCCTGCATGGCAATGTGGCGGGGCGCTACCGCGACAACGGCGAGCTGCGCTACAACCTGCGCGCACTCGAGCGCTTCTTTCCCGATCATGGCCATGTGTATCTGGTGACCGACCGGCAAGTGCCATCATGGCTGCGCGCCGGCGCTGGCTTGACCGTGATCGACCACCGCCAGCTGATGCCGGCGTTCGCCTTGCCCGTGTTCGACTCGGCCCATATCGAATCGTATCTGCATCATATTCCCGGCCTGGCCGAGCGGTTTTTATATCTGAATGACGATGTGTTCCTGGGCCAGCCGTTCGACGCCGGATACTGGTTTGGCGACGGCCTGCGCGTGTACCTGGAAGAAGCGGTGGTGTGTTTGCCGGCGCAAGTGCGCGCTGACGTGGCGGCGCCCGTCAATTGCGCGGTGCTGTCGCGCGACTGGCTGGGTGCGCGCGACCCTGGTTATCGCCACGAGCCGCGCCTGTTTGCGCATGCGCCGCGGCCGATGCTGAAAAGTGCCATGCAGACGCTGGAGCGGCAGGCTCCCGAACTGTTTGCCCAGGTGCGTTCCACCGTGTTCCGTTCCTGGCGCGCGCCGGCCCTGCTGCCCGACCTGGTGCCGCGCTGGATGGTGGAGCAGGGCCTGGCGCGCAGCGACGTGCTCGATCCGCTGCATATCGCCAGTGGCGACGCGGATGCACCGGCGCGGCTGGCGCAGCTGCGCGAACGGTTCGGCAGCTTGCCGTTTTTCTGCATTAACGATACCTGCGACGAGGCAGAGGATGATGACCCGCGCCTGGCGCGGGTGGCGGCGACCTTGCGGCAGTTGCTGCCGCAGCCGTCGCGCTTCGAACAGGCTGTCAGCCAGCCTTCCTGAAACGCAGCTTGATGCGGGCAGCCGCACTGGTATCGGCCATGGCGGCCAGGAACAGCAGCAGGTAGCCGTCCAGTTCAAATACCTCTTCCAGCAGCTCCGAATACATCTCCGGCAAGGCGTGGATCACTTTCTTGTCGAACGGCCAGCCGGCCACCATGAACAGGCCGCCGATCAGGGTGATGATGGTCACGCGCATGCCGAAGATGGCGCGCACATTCGCAAACACGGCGCGCGCGCGCGGCACGAAAAACACCAGCAGGCGCAGCAACACCAGCAGTTCCAGCACGCGCAGGGTTTTTTCCAGCACGTTCCACGCATACGACTCGCCCATCTCGCGAATTTCCAGCTCGCGCAGCAAAAAGCCGAACATCAGCGCCGACAGGCCGGCGTGGATCAGGAAGCGCAGCGAATCGCGGTCCGATTCGGTCCACGCCTTTTGCCCGTGCACCACGCAAGCGAGCGCCAGGCACAGCGCCTGCAGGCATTCGAGCAGATGGTTTTCATTGTCGATGGCGGGAAACACCAGCCACAGGCCGATCTGGCCCACGGTGACCAGCAAAATCGTGGCGAACAGGCCGCCATTGCTGCGGCTGAGTGACTGCAGCGCTTCGCGCAGGGAAGAAAAATTCATGAGTGATGACAGGGTAGAGAATGCAGGGGTGGCGCGGTATTGCGGCCCGAGCATCCTACCATGTTTTGCATCAGATCAATAGTTACTGACTTTAAAGTCGGTAAAAACGGCGCTACCCAGATCCGGGGCACTGGCCTGGTGCGCGCGCATCGCCATCGCCTCGCCCAGCATCACCAGCACGGGGCCGTGCTTGTCGCCCAGGCCCAGCGCCAGCTGCGACAGGGTCATGCGCGCGATGCGCTGTTCCGGCCGGCTGCAGTTTTCAATCACCACCACAGGTGTCGTCGCACTGCGGCCCTGCGCCAGCAAACGTTGCGCGGTGGCGATCGCTTCGCGTCCGCCCATGTATTGCACCAGGGTGTCGCAGTCCGGCACCGCCGTCTGCTCGGATTCGCCGGGCGCCGTGCTGGATGTAAAAAACGCCACGCTGCGCGACACGCCCCGTTTGGTCAGCGGTTGCTGGGTGGCGGCGGCGGCGGCCAGCGCGGTGGTAATGCCGGGCACCACTTCCACGGCGATACCGGCTTCTTCCAGCGCGCGCAATTCCTCGTCGGCACGGCCGAACAGCATCGGGTCGCCGCCTTTCAGCCGCACGACGACCGCGTATTTGCGCGCATGGTCGACCAGCTGCTTGTTGATGAACGCCTGCGCCGTCGACAGCTGGCCGCAGCGCTTGCCGACCAGGATCTTTTTCGCCTGCGGACACAGCTCCAGCATCTCACTGGTCACGAGTGCGTCGTGCAGCACCACGTCGGCTTGCGCCAGCAGGCGCGCGCCGCGCAAGGTCATCAGGTCTTGCGCGCCGGGGCCGGCGCCGATCAGGTAGACCTTGCCCGGGAGAGATGTGGAGTGGTTCATGCTTGCCTTCCTCAGTCGATGCGGATCATTCCGGCAGCAACGGTTTGGTGGGTGACTTCATCGATCAGGATAAAGGCGCCGGTGGCGCGGATATCGGCATACGCGTCGGCCGCCAGCGGCTGCTGCACGTTCAGGCTGATGCGGGCGATATCGTTCAGCTTCAGGCCTTCGGCCGGATGGCGCTGCTGCGTATTGATGTCGAGCAGGGTGTCGATCGCCGTCACCTTGGCGGCCGTCTGGCGCGTGCCGTGCTTGATCCAGTATTTGCGGCGCAGGTCGAGCGCGTCTTCCGACAGCCAGCAGACGTCGGCCACTACCTGCTTGAGCAAGGTGGCAGGACGGTCGGCGCCGGCCAGCAGGTCGCCGCGCGAAATATCGAGGTATTCGTTCAGCAGCAAGGTCACCGACTGGCCCACCACGGCGCTTTGCAAGGAGCCGTCCAGGGTGACGATATCCTTGACGGTGGCCGTCTGGCCCGAAGGCTGCACCACCAGCGTGTCGCCGATGCTGACCTTGCCCGCTTCGATGCGGCCCATGTAGCCGCGGAAGTCGTTCGCTTCGTGGCCGTTGTGGCGCGCCACCAGTTGCACCGGGAAGCGGAACGGCGCGTCGTGCGATTCGTCGTAGACGGACAGGGACTCCAGCAGCTCGATCAGGGTCGGGCCGGTGTACCAGCCCAGCTTGTCGCCGCGCTCGACCACGTTGTCGCCGGTCAATGCCGACAATGGAATCGGCGTGATGTCCTTCAGGCCCAGCGACTGGGCGAATTCGCGGTAGGCGGCGACGATGCGGTTGTACACCGTTTCGTCGTAATCGACCAGGTCCATCTTGTTGACGGCGACCACCACGTGCTCGATCTGCAGCAGGTGGGCAATCGTCGAATGGCGCTTGGTCTGGATCAGCAATTCCACGCTGCCGTCGTCGCCGAGTTTGACTTTCGACACGTCGATCAGGATGATGACGGCGTCGGCGGTCGAAGCGCCGGTAACCATGTTGCGCGTGTATTGCTCGTGGCCCGGCGTGTCGGCGATGATGAACTTGCGTTTCGGGGTGGCGAAGTAACGGTAGGCGACGTCGATCGTGATGCCTTGTTCGCGCTCGGCTTCCAGGCCGTCCGTCAGCAAGGACAGGTCGACCGTGTCGCCGACCGTGCGCTTGTGCTTGGAGCGCGACATGGCGTCGAGCTGGTCGGCGAAGATGCCCTTGCTGTCGAACAGCAAACGGCCGATCAGGGTGCTCTTGCCGTCATCGACGGAACCGGCCGTGATAAAGCGCAGCATGCCGCGCTCCAGGCTGTCGGAGGAAGTGGTGTTCAAAACTGCTGCGTTCATCAGAAATACCCTGCTTTCTTGCGTTTTTCCATCGAGGCTTCGGAGGTCTGGTCGTCCATGCGGGTGGCGCCGCGCTCCGTGATTTGCGTGATTGCCGTTTCGGCGATGATGGCGTCCACCGTGGCCGCATCGGACGACACGGGGCAGGTGCACGAGATATCGCCGACGGTACGGAAGCGCACCACTTGCGTTTCCACCGTTTCGCCTTCGCGCGGCGGCGTCAGGTCGGTCAGCGGCACCAGCAGGCCATTGCGCGGGATCACCTGGCGCTCGTGCGCAAAGTAGATCGGCGGCAGTTCCAGTTTTTCGCGGGCGATATATTGCCACACGTCCAACTCGGTCCAGTTCGAGATCGGGAACACGCGCATGTTTTCGCCGGGATGGACGCGGGTGTTATACAGATCCCACAGTTCCGGACGCTGGGCTTTCGGGTCCCAGGCGCCGAATTCGTCGCGGAACGAGAAGATGCGTTCCTTGGCGCGGGCTTTTTCCTCGTCGCGGCGGGCGCCGCCGATGCAGGCGTCAAACTTGTGTTCGGCGATGGTTTCCAGCAGGGTCACGGCTTGCGCCGCATTGCGCGAGTCCGTCGCCGGGTTGCGCAGGCGCACCGTGCCGCGCTGGATGGAATCTTCCACCGAGCCGACGATCAGGCGTTCGCCCAGTTCCGCCACTTTCTTGTCACGGAAGGTAATGACTTCCGGGAAGTTATGGCCGGTGTCGATATGCACCAGCGGGAACGGGAATTTGCCTGGACGGAAAGCTTTTTCCGCCAAACGCAGCAGGACCACGGAATCCTTGCCGCCCGAAAACAGCAGCGCGGGGTTGGCCGACTCGGCCGCCACTTCCCGCATGATGTGGATGGCTTCCGACTCAAGGCTGTCGAGATGGCGCTGGTTCAAAATATTGCTCATATTGGATGCTTTCTTGTTCTCTGTTAGCTGGTTCAGGCGGCCACGGATTTAATGCGGATCAACTTGCCGTCCACCATGTGCAGGCCGCATTCCTTGGAATCGGGGTTTTCCCACCACCAGCGGCCGGCCCGCACGTCTTCGCCGGGCTGGACCGCGCGGGTGCACGGTTCGCAGCCGATCGACGGATAGCCCTGGTCGTGCAGCGCATTGTAGGGCACGTCGTTGGCGCGGATATACGCCCATACATCCTCTTCCGACCAGTCGGCCAGCGGGTTGAATTTGGTCATCGCGTGCGCCGCGTCCTCTTCCTGCACATGCAGTTCGGCGCGCGTGGTCGATTGTGCACGGCGCTGTCCCGTGACCCAGGCCTTGTTGCCGGCCAGGGCGCGGCCCAAGGGCTCGACCTTGCGGATACGGCAGCATTCGCGGCGCATCTCGACGCTGTTGTAGAAGGCGTTCAGGCCGTTCTGTTCCACATACTGCGCCACGGCTTCCGGCTGCGGACGGTACAGCGTGATGTCATGCTCGTAACGGTCCTTGACCTTGCCGAGCACGGCCAGGGTTTCCTGGTGCAACCGGCCCGTTTCCAGCGAAAAGATGCCGATCGGCAGCTTCGCTTTGAGGATCATGTCGGTCAGCACCATGTCTTCGGCTGCCAGGCTAGAGGCGAACACGGCCGGCGAAAAATCCGCGGCGATGCGTGTCAGCGTTTGCTGGGTGGCGTCAATTAAAGTAGAGAGGTCGCTCATGGTGATCTTCGTTGCCTTTATTCAGATGCCGGCCGCGTTGTCGAGGTCGGGATTCTGGCCTTCGCGGTGGTGGCGGCGGAACAGCGGCGATTTCTGGTCCCACGAGGCCTGGTAGGTTTCCGAAAACACGG
The DNA here is from genome assembly GCF_049896105.1 of Janthinobacterium sp. PSPC3-1. Classification (NCBI taxonomy): domain Bacteria; kingdom Pseudomonadati; phylum Pseudomonadota; class Betaproteobacteria; order Burkholderiales; family Oxalobacteraceae; genus Janthinobacterium; species Janthinobacterium sp. PSPC3-1. The sequence continues at coordinate 217,198 of NZ_JAFCTQ010000006.1, forward strand.
ACAGTCCTTTCAGTGCGTCATGGATGCTGCGGTCCGGTCGCGTCGCATAGGCGTCAAAGCCCACGCGGTGCATCGAGAACAGCTGGTCGCGCAGCACGTCGCCGATGGCGCGCAGCTCGCCTTTGTAGCCGAGGCGGGCGCGCAGATTAAAAGCGATCGAATAGCCGCGGCCATCGGTAAATTTCGGAAAGTCGATCGCGATCACGGCCAGTTGGGCGATCACATCGGCGAGTTCTTCCGGACGCTCGTCGCCGGCCAGCCACACGCCGATGTCCGGCAGGCGGGCGGCGAGCGCCTCGCGCTGGGCTTGCCACACCAGCAGCGGCACGATGGCCTTGCCTTCAGGCACAACCACGGACTCCGGCGTGTCGCCCTCGTCCAGGCGCAGCAGGCCCCAGTCATTCGGCACTACTGCGGCGTTCTTGATGATTTCTTCGCGTACTTCAAACATATTCGTCTTCTCCGACCAGGTTGCCGACGGTGATCGGCGTTGCATACACATGTTCCTTGAAGGGCGGCAGGCCCAGGCGCTGTGCCGTGTCGACAAAGCGTTCGCCTTCATGGCGTTCGCGTACATACACATGCAGCAGGCGGGCGATAACTTCCGGCATCTGCAAGGCGGAGAACGATGGTCCGATGATCTTGCCGATGGCGGCGTTGTTGCCTTGCGCGCCGCCGATCGACACCTGATACCATTCGCTGCCATCCTTGTCGACACCGAGCACGCCGATGCTGCCCACATGATGGTGGCCGCAGGCGTTGATGCAGCCGGAAATATTGAGTTCAATTTCGCCGATATCGTGCTGGAAGTCGATATTGTCGAACCGCTCGGCAATCGCGGCCGCGATCGGCAGCGATTTCGCATTGGCCAGCGAGCAGAAATCGCCGCCAGGGCAGCAGATCATGTCGGTCAGCAAGCCGATATTCGGCGTGGCCAGGCCATGCGCCTTGGCTTCCTGCCACAGTTTGAACAGTTTCGACTGCTCGACGTCGGCCAGCACCAGGTTCTGCTCGTGCGTGACGCGCAGTTCGCCAAAGCTGTAGCGGTCGGCCAGATCGGCCACGAAATCGATCTGCTCGGCCGTCGCGTCGCCCGGCGGCACGCCAGTTTTCTTCAGCGACAGCACCACCGCCACATAGCCTGGGCGCTGGTGCGGTTTGACGTTGCGCAGGATCCAGTTGGCATAGGCCTTGTTGTCCGCGTGTTCGCCGGCGTAATCGACGTCCGTCAGTTCCAGGTAGGCCGGCGGATTGAAGAAGTCCGCCACGCGCTGCATTTCCTCGGTCGTCAGGGTTTCCGCGCCGTCCTTCAGGTCGACCCATTCCGCTTCCACCTGGCGCGTGAATTCTTCCACGCCGATGGCTTTCAATAAAATCTTGATGCGCGCCTTGTACTTGTTGTCGCGGCGGCCGTGCAGGTTGTACACGCGCATGATGGCTTGCGTGTAGGTCAGCAGATGTTGCCATGGCAGGAATTCGCGCACCACGCTGCCCAGGATCGGCGTGCGGCCCATGCCGCCACCGGCCATCACCTTGAAGCCCACTTCGCCCGCTTCGTTGCGCACGGCCGTCAGGCCGATATCGTGCACGGCGATCGCGGCGCGGTCCTGTTCGGCGCCATTGATGGCGACCTTGAACTTGCGCGGCAGGGCGATGAACTCGGGGTGGAAAGTGCTCCACTGGCGCAACACTTCCGCATACGGGCGCGGATCGATGATTTCATCGGCGGCCACGCCGGCGTACGGGTCCGACGTTGTATTCCGGATACAGTTACCGGAAGTCTGGATCGCGTGCATCTCCACCGAGGCCAGGTCGGTCAGGATATCGGGCGTCTGTTCCAGTTCGACCCAGTTGAACTGGATGTTCTGGCGCGTGGTGAAGTGGCCATAGCCGCGGTCGTACTTGCGCGCGATATGGGCAAACATGCGCATCTGCTTCGACGACAGCAGGCCGTACGGCACGGCGATGCGCAGCATGTAGGCGTGGCGCTGCATGTACAGGCCGTTTTGCAGGCGCAGCGGAATGAATTCTTCTTCCGTCAATTCATTGGCGAGCCGGCGCGCAACCTGGTCGCGGTACTGCGCAATGCGTTCTTTGACGATAAGATGGTCGTACTGATCGTAGTGGTACATATCGAGTCCTAAATAAGCCGGGGTACTGGAAGATTGCCTGGGATTGTATGTGAATTAGTAGATTAGCTTTACTGCCACGGTGGTCAAGGTCATCGCCAGCAGTACGCGCAAGAATTTTTCCGGTACCGAGCGCGCCACCCACGAGCCGAGCGTGATGCCGGGCAGGGAGCCGATCAAGAGCGAGATCAGCAGTTCCCAGTGGATGGAACCGAGCCACCAGTGGCCCAGCGCGGCAATCGCCGTCAGGGGCACGGCATAGGCGATGTCGGTGCCGGCCACTTCGGCCGAGCTCATGCTTGGATACAGCATCACCAGCAAGGTCGCGCCGATGGCGCCGGCGCCGATCGACGAGACGGTAACCAGCACGCCCAGCACGGCGCCGGAAATAATGGTCGCGGCGGCAAGTTTGTTGCCTTGCAGTTGTTTTTCAGGATGGGCGTTGATCCAGTTCAGCATGCGGCCCTTGAAGATCAGGGCAACCACGGTCAGCAGCACCGAGCCGGCGATCGAGTAGCGGATGATCTGGCCGATTTCCGGCGACAGGGTACCGAACGACTTCAGGGCCAGGGTGGAAACGACCGCAGCGGGCAAGGCGCCGATGCACAGGCGCTTGACGATATCCCAGCGCACGGTGCCACGCAGGCGGTGCGTCAGGGTGCCGGCGCTCTTGGTAATCGAGGCAAAGGCCAGGTCGGTGCCGACGGCAACCGATGGCGAGACGCCAAACAGCAATGTTAACAACGGAGTCATCAGCGAGCCGCCACCGACACCGGTCATGCCGACCAGCAAACCGACGGCAAATCCTGAGACTATATAAGACAAAGTCATGCTTGCACCCCCAAAGTACCCGCAATAGTAATAAACTTAGTGTTTATTCCAAACTACTAAGTATGCATTTGCTTATATGCGATATGTGTATAAGCATGAATGTAAAATCATCGGTAGGGCGGAAGCGCGGCACATTTTAAGGCAAAACCAGCAATGAATCTCCATCAACTGCGCTTCGTGCGCGAAGCGGTTCGGCAGAACTATAATCTGACGGACGCGGCCAAGGCCTTGTTCACTTCGCAACCGGGCGTGTCGAAAGCCATCATCGAGCTGGAAGAAGAGCTGGGCGTCGACATCTTCACGCGCCACGGCAAGCGCATCCGCGGCCTGACGGAGCCGGGCCGCCTGGTGCTCGAATCGGTCGAGCTGGTGATGCAGGAAATCGACAGCATGAAGCGCATCGGCAAGGAATACGCGGCACAGGACAGCGGCAGTTTTACCATTGCCACCACGCACACGCAGGCGCGCTACACCTTGCCCAAGGTGGTGCAGGCGTTCATGATCAAGTTCCCGAAGGTAAGATTGTCCTTGTTGCAAGGCAACCCGCGCCAGATCGCCGAGATGGTACAGCGCGACCAGGCCGATCTCGCCATTGCCACCGAATCGATCGCCGCCATCGACGGCCTGATCACCTTGCCCTGCTATCAATGGGAGCATGTGGTGGTGGTGCCGGTCGATCATCCGCTGCTCAAATCGAAGTCGGTCACGCTGGAGGAAATCGCCGCGTTTCCCCTGATTACCTATGACAGCGCGTTTGCCGGCCGCAACAAGATCGACCACGCTTTCGTGCTGCGCGGCCTGAAACCGGACATCCTGCTGGAGGCCATCGACGCCGACGTGATCAAGACTTATGTCGAGTTGGGCATGGGGATTGGTATCATAGCGGGCATGGCCTTCGACGCCGAGCGCGACCGGGGCTTGCGCGCCATCCCTGTCGGCCACCTGTTCGGCATGAATGTGTCGCGCGTGGCCGTCAAGCAGGGCGCCTATCTGCGCAGCTACATTTACACCTTTATCGAGTTGCTGACCCCCACCCTGAACCGGAAATTGATCGAACAGGCGATGAGCGGCGATAAAGAGCACTACGAACTATAACAATGCAGCACCAAGCCGGGCGAGTGCCCGGTTCTGACTAGATAAGAGAAGAAACATGATTACCGATCAGCTTGCCCAATATTACGCCACCATCGCGCAGCAGTACGAGCGCGTCTATGACAAGCCCGAACGCCAGGAGGACCTGGAAGTGTTGCGCGACAAGGTCGCCGACGTGCTGGAAGGCCATACCGTGCTGGAACTGGCCTGCGGCACCGGCTACTGGACCGAGGTGGTTGCCGACGCGGCCGAATCGGTGCTGGCGACCGACATCAACGATGAAATGCTGGCGCTGGCCCAGGCCCGTGGCTTGCCCGACAACGTGACCTTCGCCAAGCTGGACGCATTCAACTTGCCGGACGACCTGGCGGGCAAATTCACTGCCGTGTTCGCCGGTTTCTGGTGGTCGCATGTCAAGCGCGAAGACCAGGACAAATACCTGAAACAGTTGCGCAGCAAGCTGGGCAAGGACATTATGCTGGTGCTGATCGACAATTCCTATGTCGACGGCAGCAGCACCGTCATCGCCCGTACCGACCTGGAAGGCAACACCCACCAGTTCCGCACGACGGACGCGGGCGAGCGCTATGAAGTGCTGAAAAATTTCCCATCGGACAGCCACCTGCGCAAGAAGTTCGCCCATTCCGCGCGCGAGATCCGCATGAAGCGCCTCGAATATTACTGGCTGCTGAGCTGCCGCCTGAAGTAAGCGGCACCACGCCATACAACCGCCTGCGGGCGGTTTTTTTTCGTCTTGAGGAAAAGAGTGCCAAAAAACAACAGATTGCCGATGTCATATTGTTGAAGCATTTGCTTGGCATGATTCGGTTCAGCAGCTGAGCAGCACCAAATTTTGTCCAACCTAATGTAGAGAATCTCAAGTGAAAAAAATTACTCTGGCAGCATTGATCGTCGCTTCTTTCGCAGCCGCTACGGCGCAGGCGCAATCGAACGTCGTCGTCTACGGCGTGGTCGATCTGGGCCTGGCCAAGACCAGCGGTTCGTCCATCGTGGAACGTGAGAATCAGGCTTCGCGCATCGGCTTCAAGGGTACGGAAGATCTGGGCAACGGCCTGAAAGCCATTTTCAACCTGGAAAGCGAATTCAAGGCTGACACCGGCGCGCAAGCCACGGCCAACACCCTGTTTGACCGCCAGGCATGGGTAGGCTTGACCGGCAACTTCGGTACCGTGTACCTGGGTCGTACCAAGGATCTGCTGGACGGCACCCTGGCCCGCGTCGACCCGTTCAACACCTACGGCGTGATCGGCAAGATCAATGAGCCAGTCATGCGCGGCGGCCAGTCGCCAAACGGCCCTGCCGCCGGCGGTTCGGTGGTGGGCGCTTCGCGCGTCAGCAATTCCGTGACCTACAACAGCCCGACCTTCAGCGGTTTCGTCATCAGCGGCCAGGTCGTCGCCAGCGAAATCAAGGATGCCGATTCGGGTTACAGCGTGGTCGCCACCTATGACATGGGCCCAGCCAGCGCCCACGCCGGCTACCAGAAAAAAGTGCAGACGGTGGCCAACGCCACTGCCGAACCAACTCTGTGGCTGGTGGGCGGCGGCTACAAATTCGGTCCTGCCAAAGTCACGTTCGACTACTCGAAGGCCGACACCGACGTTGCTGTCAACGGCGAATTCAAGAGCTTCCTGATCGGCCTGGCGTATGACATCGGCGGTGGCGCGATCAAGGCCAGCTATGTGAAACAGAAACAGGACAGCAGCCTGGTCAGCGGCAAGGAAACCGCCAAGGCCTTCGGCCTGGGCTATGACTATCCGCTGTCGAAGCGTACCGCCGTCTACGGCTACGCCGGCCGCGACCAGTTCAGCGACAAATCGATGTACCAGCTGGGCATGACCCACAAGTTCTAAGCAACACCAGCATGGTGGTGTGAAGCAAGGCGCTCCGTGGAGCGCCTTTTTTTTATGGTGAGGATGTGATTGCATGCATGGGCAGCATGATGTCGATGCGGGTGCCGCCCAGTTCGCTGTCGGCGCCGATCTGTATGCTGCCGTTCAAGCCCCATACCCGTTCGCGCATGCCCAGCAATCCCAGCGACGCCGCTTTTTCCAGGTCGCGGTCGGTAATGCCCTTGCCGTCATCCTGTATCGTGATCGACAGCATGGAATCGATGCGGTGCAGGGCGATCGTGATATGGCTGGCTTCGGCATGACGGGCGATGTTGGTCAGCGCCTCCTGCACGATGCGGTAAATGGCCGTGCTGCGCTCGTCGTCGAGCACCAGGTCGCCCTCGTCAGCCATCAGTTCGAAATGCACGGCCTGGCGCAGCAGGAAGTCGTGGCGCAAGGTTTGCAGCGCAAAATACAGCCCCCCTTCATCGAGGGCGCGCGGGCGCAGATTGCTGGCGATGCGGCGCAGCGAGGAAATCGCCGTCACCAGCAAGCCATCCATTTCGTGCAGCAGGCGCAGCAACGGCGCCGTCATGTCGGCATGCTGGCGCGCCAATGTCAGGTCGACGCGCAAGGTGGCCAGCAACTGGCCCAGGTCATCATGCAACTCGCGCGCGATATGCTTGCGCTCTTCCTCGCGGATGGTTTGCAGCGCACTCGACAGTTCACGCAGCTGCGCAAACGAGCGCGCCAGTTGTTCGTGGACTTGCTTGCGCGCACTGATGTCGCGCACCAGGACGGTATCGACGGCGCCCTCGTGCCCGGTGCTCGCCGTTAATGAACCCTCCAGCGGAAACATGGCGCCGTCGACCTTGCGGCCCATCAGGGTGGCGTCGGTGGCGCGCCGGCCTGTCAGGCGCAGTTGCTGGCCGATGTCAAGGAAAGGCAAGTTACTGTCCAGGCTGCGTAAATCGCGCAAGATGAAGTGGCCCAGCGGCATGCCGCGCATGGCCTCCGGCGTGCTGCCGAACAGGGCCGCGGCTGCCGCATTGGCATGCACGATGGACTGCTCGCTGTCGATCGCCAGCATGGCTTCGCTGGCCGGCGCAGTGGGCGCGGCTTTGCGCCTGACCTTGAAGGGCCGCCACAGATAATAAGTAGCGGCGGCCGCCATGCCCAGCGGCAGCATGCGCAACAATCCTGTTTTTGCACGGCCGGGCATGGGCGCTCCTTGCGGATGGATCAACGGCAGATCAAAGAAAGGCGAGCAGGGGGAAGAGCGGGCGGGACTTCATGCAGCGTAGGCTGATTGAGGCGGAGGGGCTTGATCTTGCGCACACCGGGCCTGCGTGGCCCGGCCTGCGCGGCCCGCTTACATCTGCTTGAACAGGTGCAAGAAGCTGCGGCTCACTTCCAGCTTGTCGGTCTTGCCTTTGATCAGTACCAGGTGGCGGCCGCGGATATCGCGCGTCACGCCTTCGATGGCGTTGACATTGACCAGCGTGGCGCGGTGGATCTGCCAGAACAGCGAAGGGTCGAGCTCTTCGGCCAGGTCGCGCACGGGTTTGCGGATCAGCGCCTCATATTTGGCCGTCTGCACGCAGGTATATTTCTCGTCCGAGCGGAAGAACAGGATTTCTTCGACCGGGATCATGCGCAAGTCCTGGCCGATGCTGGCCTGTATCCATTGCAGGTAGGTCGGCTTGGCGGTGATCTTCTCGGCCAGCTGCGACAGCATGGCCGTCACGCTGCTGTTGACGTCCAGCGCGGGTTTGCTCAGGTGCGTCTTCAGGCGGTCGACCGTGATCAACAGGCGCTCGTGCTCGGGCGGCTTCAGCACATAATCGACGGCGCCGCGCTCGAACGCTTCGACGGCGTGGCTGTCATAGGCGGTGACGAACACGATGCGGCTCTTGTTGCCGATCACTTGCGCCGCTTCCATGCCGGTCTTGCCCGGCATGCGGATATCGAGGAAAGTAAAGTCCGGTTTCAGCTGGTCGACCAGTTCGATCGCCTCGTCGCCATTCTTGGCCTCGCCGATGATTTCCAGTTCGGGCCAGGCCTGGCCCAGTCGCAAGCGCAGCTGGTCGCGCATCAGTCTTTCGTCGTCGGCAATAATAGCGGTAGGCATGGTCATCAAGTGTGAACTGGCGAAGATTGATTATTCAATGAATTAGCGTTTTTATCAACTACAGAGTGGTCTTATTTCGACAGTTGATACGGCACTTCGATCACGGCGCACACGCCGCTCGGCTGATTTGGCGTAATCGTCAGGCTGGCCTGGTCGCCATGCAGCAGTTTCAGCCGTTCGCGGATGGTCGGCAAACCGAGCCCCGTGCCATCGCTGGGGACGGCGCCAAAGCCCAGGCCGTCATCGGTGACGATCACGCGCAGCTTGCTGTGCGCCACTTCCGCCACGATGCGCAGGGTGCCGCCTTCCGGTTTCACTTCCAGGCCGTGCTTGATGGCGTTTTCCACCATCGACTGCAGCATCATCGGCGGGAAGGCGGCGCTGCGCAGCCCGTCGGGAATCTGGAAATCGACCGTCAGCCGCTCTTCCATGCGCATTTTCAGCAGGTTCAAATAGGCTTGCACCATGTCCGCCTCGCGGCCCAGGTTGGTAATCAGGGCGTTGTCGCGCATTTGCGGCAGCACGGCGCGCAAATACTGGATCAGGCTGCGCTGCATCTTGGCCGCGCGCGGCGGATCGACCTGGATCAGGTGTTCGACCGAGGCCAGCGTGTTGAACAGGAAGTGGGGCTCCACCTGTGCCTGCATCATCTGCATCTTCGCTTCGCTGAGCTGGCGCTGCATGGAGGCGCGCTCGGCTGCCTCATTGGCCGTCACCGTTTCCGCTTCCGCCCGCTTCTTGCCGCCGACCAGGGCCTTCATCGCAAACAGGGCCAGTACCAGCAAGGACACGAAACTCTTGAACCAGGTCGAGGCTTGCTGGTGGTAGCGCGAAACCTTTTGTTCGGCGGCATCGTCGACCGCTTCCTCGATGGCATTGGATAACTCTTCGCCGATTTGCGGCGGCAGCTCGATATGGACTTCCTCGCCGGAAGCGTTGGTGGTGACAGGATAGCTGGGCTTGGCTGGCGCCACCGGTGGGACGGGCGGTACCGGCGGCACGGCTGGTGTCGGCTCTTCAGGCGTGGTGTCGCTGCTGTCCGCGCTTGCGTCCGTCGGGCTGGCGTCCGCCGGCGTGGCATCGGTGCCCGTGCTTTCCGTATTGCGGCGGCTCTTGCTGTTGCGCGGATTGAAGTGGATGCCCGTATCGTCAATCAGGATATTCGTCTCGCCGGTATTCTTGCTGGCCCGCTTGTGTGACTTGATCACCACTTCTTCATCGGGGCTGGACGAAAACAGTTCATCTTGCAGGATGGAGCCGGCGATCAGGGCCAGCGCGGCGAACAGGAAAAATTTCCACCAGGATAATTGGGTGACCCAGGTCGTGGTGGCGTCGAATGCCTTTTGCAGCCAGGCGAGCAGGGTTTTCAGCAATTGGGGCAGGCTGGAAATCGGAAACATGGGACGCTTTCTTGGCAAGGAATGAATCGACGCGGTGGGCAAGTGTAACTGATGCTGATGCGCGTCAAAATCTGATGTTGCCACTGTGCCTGAAGCAGGGCAGCCATGCCAGCCGCTTGCGACAGGCTGCACAAAAAGGCGCTTGAAGTGAACAGGATGCCGGGTGGGCGGTAAGCAGGTATTGTTGATCCAGGAAAATAGATGTTGCAGACATCGGGCGGCTTTGCTATAGTTCGCCTCCTCGCAAAACGACGCACACAAAACAAAGTGTTGCAGAGTTAAACGGGGGTAGAAAAGAAGGTTGACGAAATGCTGAATAAGCTTCATAATCTTCCTTCTTCGCAGCTGACAAACACAACGCTTTGTCGATAGCGCGAAACACGCAGTGCCGAATACCGTTCTTTAACAATTAACAGTCGATAAGTGTGGGCATTTGATGAAGTGCAGCGTCGATTTTCGGATTGACGTCAAACTTAAAATATCAAATGTTCACAAGAAATAATGAAATAGGACGCTACGAAAGTAGTGGCCTGTCAGTTTTTTGAGTGAGCGACCCGTCAGCAATGACGGTGCCTGTAACAGGGCAAAGTAACAGAGATTAAACTGAAGAGTTTGATCCTGGCTCAGATTGAACGCTGGCGGCATGCCTTACACATGCA